>NZ_JBDJLM010000029.1:0-61911 GCF_039673365.1 Pseudomonas sp. TWI923
CTCCCACGCAGCCTCTACAAGTGGCGTGGGAGCGGGCTTGCCCCGCGATGCTTTTTGCGGCCGTCAAGGCAAGGTAAACTTGGCGTCCCCGCAGGAGTCCTCATGAACTATCGTCACGCCTTCCACGCCGGCAACCACGCCGACGTCCTCAAACACATCGTGCTCACCCGCCTCATCGCCCTGATGTCGCGCAAGGAGCAGCCGTTCGCCTATATCGACACCCACGCAGGCCTGGGGCTGTACGACCTGCAGGGCGATCAGGCGAGCCGTACCGGTGAGTACCTCGAAGGCGTCGCCCGTTTGTGGAATCGCGATGACCTGCCGGCCGTCACCGCCGACTACCTGGGCGTCATCAAGCGCCTGAACAAGAACGGCGAGCTGCGCTACTACCCAGGCTCGCCGGAGCTGGCCCGTCGCCTGATGCGCGAGCAGGACCGTGCGCAGCTCAACGAAAAGCACCCTGAAGACGGCGTGCTGCTCAAAGAGAACATGAAGAAGGACCCGCGCGTCACCGTGCACCTGGGCGAAGGCTGGCACATCCCGCGGGCCCTGCTGCCCGTGCAGGAAAAACGCGCGATCATGCTGATCGACCCGCCATTCGAGCAGGCCGACGAGCTCAAGCGCTGCACCGTGGCGATGAAAGAGGCGATCGGCCGCATGCGCCAGACCGTCGCGGCGATCTGGTACCCGATCAAGGACCAGCGCTCGCTGACCCGCTTCTACCAGGACCTGACCAGCACCGGCGCGCCCAAGCTGCTGCGGGTGGAGCTGTACGTACATCACCAGGACAGCCCGCAGGGCCTGAACGGCTCGGGCCTGGCCATCGCCAACCCGCCGTGGGGGCTGGAGGACGAGCTCAAGGAGCTGCTGCCGTGGCTGGCCAAAGAGCTGGCGCAGACCGCAGGCAGCTACCGCATGGACTGGTTGATCGCCGAATAAGCCGGCGCTGAACCCTCTAGGAGATCACCCAGCCCTCAGGGCTGCGCTGTCTTGCAGGCGCGCCGCAGGCCCTGTGGGAGCGGGTTTACCCGCGAAGAAGTCAACGCGGTGCATGGCACCGGCTGCGCCGGTGTTCGCGGGTAAACCCGCTCCCACAAGGGGGCGGTGTGTCCCTGATCTTTGCGTTATAATCCCGCCCCTTTAGCCGTCGCCCGCCTGCGTGGCCGGTGGCGCACTTCTACCGATTTGAGAGGCTAACCCCTTGGCACTGACGATTCTTGGCCTGTCCGGCGCCCTTAGCCATGACCCTTCCGCGGCCCTGTACATCGACGGCAAGCTGATTGCCGCCGCCGAAGAAGAGCGCTTCGTGCGTGACAAGCATGCGAAGAACCGCATGCCCTACGAGTCGGCGAAGTTCTGCCTGGAACAGGCCGGCATCAAGCCGTCGGACGTTGATGTGGTGGCCATTCCCTTCGCCCCGATCAGCCTGTTCGGCAAGGCCCGCTGGCACTACGCCAAACGCTACTGGTACGCCCCGGACCGCGCCCTCGACGCGCTGTTGATGGGTAACCGCCGCTACAAGCGCTACCGCAAGAAGATCGTCTGGTGCCTGGAGCAACTGGGCTTCGACCCGAAGAAGATCAAGATCGAGCCGGTCGAGCACCACCTGGCCCACGCTTCCAGTGCCTACCACTGCTCGGGCTTCAAGGAGAAGACCGCGATCCTCGGGATCGACGGCAAGGGCGAGTACGCCACCACCTTCTTCGGTTATGGCGAGAACGGCAAGATCCACAAGATCAAGGAGTTCTTCGACCCGGATTCGCTGGGTGGCCTGTATGGCGCGATCACCGAGTTCCTCGGTTTCGAGATGCTCGACGGCGAGTTCAAGGTCATGGGCATGGCGCCGTACGGCGACGCCAGCAAATACGACTTCTCGCGCCTGGCCAGCTTTGAAAACGGCGAACTGGTGATCAACACCGAGTACGCCAACGTCATCGGCCTGCGCCGCTATAAAGAGAAGGGCAAGGGCTTCTACTTCTCGCCCAAGCTGATCGAGTGGCTGGGCCCGAAACGCGAAGGCGACATCGCCGACGAGCCGTACATCCACTACGCGGCGAGCATGCAGGCGCTGTTCGAGAAGCTGGCCCTGCAGATGATCGACCACTACCTGGGCGACACGCTGAAAGAAACCGGCAAGCTGGCCTTCGCCGGTGGCTGCGCGCTGAACGTCAAGCTGAACCAGAAAATCATCGCCCGCCCGGACGTCAAGGAGCTGTTCGTGCAGCCGGCCTCCGGCGACGCCGGTACCGCTGTCGGTGCGGCGGCCTATGTGTCCCACGCCCGTGGCGTGCCGGTCGAGAAGATGGAACACGTCTACCTCGGCCCTGCGTACTCCAATGAAGACGTGATCGCCGCCTGCGCCCGCCACCCGAGCAAGCCTGTCTGGCGCAAGCTCGAGAACATGCCCGAGCAGATCGCCAAGATCATGGTCGACGGCAACCCGGTGGCCTGGTTCCAGGGCCGCATGGAGTTCGGCCCGCGTGCCCTGGGTGGTCGTTCGATCATCGGTTGCCCGAGCGTGCCGGGCGTGGCCGACCGCATCAACCACCAGATCAAGTTCCGCGAGCGCTGGAGGCCTTTCTGCCCGTCGATGCTCGACACCGTCGCGCCGCAGATGATCAAGATCGACCACCCGGCACCCTTCATGACCTTCACCTTCGAAGTGGCTGAAGAGTGGAAGACCCGCGTGCCGGAAGTGGTCCACGAGGACGGTACCTCCCGTGCCCAGGTGCTCAAGCGCGAGTACAACCCGCGCTACTACGACATGATGAAGGCGCTGGAAAACCTCACTGGCAACGGCGTGTCGCTGAACACCTCGCTCAACCGCCGTGGCGAACCGATGATCTGCTCGCCGACCGATGCCCTGAACATGTTCTTCGGTTCGGACCTGCAGTACCTGATCATGGAAGACATCCTGGTGGTCAAGGACGGCGCGGCGCCTTATGACCAGCCGCTCTGAGCCGCGGATCCTGCAGTTCTGCCATGGCTATGACGGGCCGTTCCTCGACTGTGCCCGTCAATACGCCAGCCTGTTCCAGGGCAGCGGCTACAAGGTCACCACCGTGTTCCTCACCGGGGCAGCCGACGCGCAGGTAGCGGCAGGCTGCGCCTCGGACGAGGTGCTGTTCCTGGAGTTCAGCTCCAAGGCCGTGCGCGGCCTGAAGCTGGGCGCCATCGCCGCGCTGCGCAAGATCGCCGCGCAGCGCGACTTCAAGTTCTGCATCGCCCACCGCTTCAAGCCGATCTACGTGGCGCTGCTGGGCACCGGCTTACCGGTGATTGGTGTGCACCATGCCTTTGGCGACTACGAACGCAAGGGGCGGCGGCTGTTCGCCAACCTGTTCCGTCAGCGACTGAGCCTGCTCGGGGTATCGGACGCCGTGCGTGACGATATGCGCCGCTGCCTGGCGCAGTGGCCCGCCGAGCGTATCCAGACCCTCTACAACCGCATCGATGTCGAGGCGCTGCAGGCCAGCCTGGTGCCACGCACCGAGGCGCGCCGGGCCCTGGGGCTCGACGAGCAGGCCTGGGTGGTCGGCAATGTCGGCCGCCTGCACCCGGACAAGGATCAGGCCACCCTGCTGCGCGGCTTTGCCGAGGCACTGCCGGGGCTGCCGGCCGGAGCGCGCCTGGCGATCCTGGGCAAGGGCCGCCTGGAGTCGAACCTCAAGGCGCTGGCCGCCGAGTTGGGGATTGCCGCGCAGGTCGACTTCCTCGGCCAGGTGCCGGATGCCCGTCGCTATTTCAAGGCGTTCGATGTCTTCGCGTTGAGTTCCGACCATGAGCCGTTCGGCATGGTCCTGCTCGAAGCCATGGTCGCCGGCGTACCGCTGCTGGCCACGGCCTGCGGCGGTGCGCGCGAGGTGGTCGAAGGTGTTGGCGTGTTGTTCCCGCTGGGTGATACCGCGCAGCTGGCCCAGGGCCTGAAGCACCTGGCCGGGCTGGACCCGCAGCAGCAGGCGGCCTGTGCCCAGCACATGCTGCAGCGCCTGGGTGAGCGGTTCAGTGATCGGGCGGTACGCGAAACCTTCTGGCAACTGCCGCAAGTCCGTGCCCTGGTTGCGGAGGCCTGATGCTCAACTTTATCCAGGGCTGGCGCGAGCGCGGCTGGCAGGTCATCGATGCGGCTGCTTACAACGAGGCCTGGCAGCGTTTCGGTGGCAGTGTCGCCACCCATCCGCGGGTGATCGAGCAGCTGGCCGACCTGGCGCAGATCCCGGTGCGTTACCTCGGTTATCCACAGGCTGGTGAGATCAAGGCCGCCTTGCCGGTGTGGGGGCGCCACCTGGCGCTGTCCAAGGACGTGCTCAAGCGCCATGGCAAGAAGGGCCTGTTCGACCTGGGCAATGCCGAGATCATTCTGCCGGCCGCCGCCGATGCGGCCGCGCCGCTGCGTCATGCCGGGCGCTACCTGTCGGAGCTCAACCAGGGCCGCTTCAGCGGCCTGAAGGCGCAGCCCGAGCAGTTGGCCATGGCCCGCGCGCATGAGGACCTGTCGAAGAAGTTCCGCTACAACCAGCGCCGCGAGCTGCGCCTGTTGGAAGAGGCGGGCGGGCAAGTGCGGCCGATCGCTGATTTCACTTCGGCGCAGATCGCCGCCATGTACTGCGACCTGTTCCAGCGCCGCTGGGGCTTCCCGGCCACCGGCGCGGCGCACATGGCCGAAGTGGTCGAGCGCCTGCGCGAGCTGCTGGTCGGTTCGGTGCTGTTCCTCAACGATGCCCCCATTGCCATCCAGCTGGTGTACCGCGTCGAGGCGCCGCAGTGGATCAGCGTCGAATACGTGAACGGTGGTGTCGACCCTGAAACCAAGGCGTTCAGCCCCGGCAGCGTGCTGAGCTTCCTCAACACCCAGGCCGCCTGGGAGGATGCCAACAGCTGTGGCAAGGCGCTGCGGTTCTCCTTTGGCCGTGCCGATCGTGAGTACAAGGACCGTTGGTGCAACCCTGTGCCGGTGTTCCAGTCGTGAGCCGCAAGCAGCAACTGCTCAAGCGCCATCGGCGCAACAAGCGCTTGGGGCTGCTGGCCGGGCTGGTGCTGCTGGTCGCGCTGGGGCTGTTCAGCTGGTGGTGGCTGCCGCTGTTGCTGCTGCCACTGCTATGGGCCGCGCATGAGGCGTGGTTCGCCGACCACCTGTTCTATGCCCCCGGTGAAGACTATGCCTACCGTTTCGGTGAGCAGACCCGCGAGGCTGGCGCGACGCTGCAAGGTGATCTGCTACGCACCGATGCCGCCTTGCAGGGCGATGAGACGCTGATCCTTGAAGTCGGCATCAAGAGCGGCTGGCTGGGGCGCTTCCTCGATCCGCGCGTCGAGCTGCTGGGCGGCACGGGGCGTGATGTGCAGACCTTCGAGCGCGGCGCCAACGGCGTGCGTTACCTCAACCTCACCGGCCTGGCCGAGCCCCTGGCGGCGGGCACGTTGCGCCTGCGCGGGCGCCATTGCCGGCTGCAGGGAACGCCGCGCCTGTGGATAACCCCGGCCATCGAGTTGCGCAAGCGTCGGGTGATGGTGATCGCGCCCCACGCCGACGACGCAGAGCTGGCTGCCTATGGCTTGTACAGCCAGGCCGAGGAAACCTGGGTAGTCACCCTGACCGCTGGCGAGATCGAAGCCGAGCATTACCAGCAGATGGGTATGCAGAAGGCCGAGGCAGCGCGGCTCAAGGGCCGGCTGCGGGCCTGGGACAGTATCGCCGTGCCTCGTTGGGCAGGAGTGCCGCAAGAGCGTTGCGTGCAGCTGGGCTATTTTTGCCTGCAATTGCCCGCCATGCAGGCGGCGCCGGACCAGCCACAGGGTTCGCGTGAAGCGGACATGGCCGATACCCGCCCGTTCCGCTGCTTCAACCCGTTCCCGCTGCCTGCCGATGCCGACGGCGCGCCTACCTGGCACAACCTGCTGGCCGACCTGCGCGCGCTGCTGGAGCTGGCCAGGCCGCAAGTGCTGGTGATGCCGCACCCGACCCTCGACCCGCACCCTGACCACATCTGCGCCCAGGCCGCGGTGCACGAAGCGCTGCAAGGCTTGGCCTGGCAGCCGGAAACCTTGCTGTGCTACGCCAACCACCTGCACGACAACGACCGCTGGCCGATGGGCGACAGCGGTGATGGCGTGGCCTTGCCGCCGCAGATGGAGAGCAGTGAAGCCTGGGCGCCCTGCAGCCTGGTGCTGGACACCGCGACCCAGCGTGACAAAGCCATGGCCCTGGGCATGATGCACGACCTGCAGCCCCCGGCCGCTTTCAAACGCCGTTTGCGCCGCCTGCTGCAACGCTGGCTGGCGGGGCGCCGGCCATCGCCCTATGGCGAGAACGAATTTTTCCGCAAGGCCGTTCGCCGGCACGAGCTGTTCTGGCGCCGCGACCTGTGAGCCTGACCCATGATGACCGCGATAGCGCCGAGCGCCCGAGGAACGCAATGAAAGTCCTATTTCTGGTGCAGAAGGAACAACGGGCGATTCTCGACCGCCTGTATGACGGCGTCGCGGCCCACTGCGACTGCGACCTGCGTTGGGTGAGCGACGAAGACCAGCGCAACCTGCGCCGCTACTTCAAGCGTGAAGTCGACGTCACGCGCTATGACCGCATCGTGTTCTTCCTGCGCTTCAAGCAGGAGATCCGCCAGGTCGCATTCATTCGCAGCATCCCCAACCTGGTGATCCTCGAGCACGACGCCTACCAGAACTACATCCCCTGCAAGTACACCGGCAAGTTCAGCGCGCATTACCGGCAGCTGCCGTGGGCGCGGGTGATCAGCTCCGGATACATGGTCAGTGAGCGCCTGCGCCAGGAGGGCTTCGACGCCGTGTTCGTGCCCAAGGGCTACGACGAGCAGCTGTTGACCGACCAGGGGCGTGAGCGCGATATCGAACTGGCTTTCGTAGGCAGTACCAACAGCGTTGCCTACAGCGGCCGCAAGGCGCTGCTGGACGAGCTGGGGCAGGTGGAAAACCTGGTGGTGACCCGCACCAAGTCTGGTGAGGACTACTGCAACACCCTCAATCGCATCCGCTTTTTCGTCAGTGCCGACGTCGGCATGGGCGAATACATGATCAAGAACTTCGAGGCCATGGCCTGCGGGTGCGTGCTACTGGCCTACGACCAGGGCGAGGAGGAGAATCGTGCTCTGGGCCTGGTCGATATGCACAACGTGGTGCTGTACGACAGCATCCCGGCGCTGCAGGCCAAGTTGCGGCAACTGCGTGACGACCCGGCGCTGGCGGCGCGCATTGCCGCCAACGGGCGCGAGCTGGCAACGTCGCGCTTCAGCTTTGCCCAGGTTGGCCGAAGTATTGTCGAACACATGGAGCCCCCTCTGCGGCCGCATCCGCCGCTGACCTTCTGGCAGCGATTGCTGATGCGCATCGGCTGATCGAAGAGCTGGCTGGCCCATCCGTATGACCGTAGGGGCGCGATACCGTTGAATATCGTCAATGTGATGTGGTCGGGTGGTACACCGTTCATGTCCGTACACACTGTCCACCGCCAAGTGCTGGCGCATGCCCCGATGGGGGGGCAGGTCTGCAACTGGCTGTTGCTTGGCGATGGCTTGAGCAGCGGTATCGGGAAAACGCGTAGCTGGAATTTGCCGTCGCGGGTGCTCAAGGGGCGCATGCCCCACCGCCTGGCGTTGTCCTGGGTGCGCTGGCGCATGTTGCGTGCGCTGCGTGAGGCGGCTGCCGATGTGCTGCTGCTGGATGGCGTCGGCGTCGCCCGCCTGCTGCTGCCGCTGCTGCACCGCCTGCCCGGCGTGCAGGTAGCTGTGCTGTTCCATGGGGCGACCCGCCTGAATGCCAAGGATGTGCGCCTGTTCCGCCAGTTCCCGGCCGAGCGCCTGCAGGTCGCGGCGGTGTCGGCCACGCTGGCGCGCACGCTTGAGCAGGATCTTGGGCGGCCGGTGCGAACGGTGCGCATCGCCCTTGACCCGCACGCGTTCTGTCAGCAGTTGCTGGGGCGTGAACAAGCCCGCCAGGCGCTGGGGCTGGCGGAGGGAGGGCCGGTGCTGGGCGCGGTGGGGCGGCTGGTGGAGAGCAAAGGCTTTGCGATGCTGATAGAAGCCTTCGCCGAGGCGCGCATGCGTATGCCAGGCGCGCAGTTGGCAATCCTGGGGGATGGCGAGCTGCGTACGCACTTGCAGGCTCGTGCCGAGGCGCTGGGGGTGGCCGACAGCGTGCGTTTCTGCGGCCATCGTGACGATCTGGCGCGGTTGTATCCGGCGTTCGACTGGTTGCTGGTGCCCTCGCACTCGGAAGGTCTGGGGCTGGTGCTGCAGGAGGCGGTACTGTCCGCAGTACCGGTGATCTGCAGCGACCTGCCGGTGTTCCGTGAGCAGTTGGGTGAAGCGGGCTTTTATCTGCCCGTCGGCGACCAGCACTGCTGGGCCGAGGCCATCGCCAACTGCGTCACGCGCGATGGCGCGGCAGTGGCGCGGGAGCAATGGCAGGCGCTGGCGCCCGAGCAGGGCTGGGCGGCGTTCAAGGCCGGCTCGGCAAGCCTGCTGGGGGGCTGAGCATCACTGGCCGATCAAGGCCGCCTGGAACTGTGCGAGGGGGAACTGCTGGGCAAGTTGCTCGCGCTCGATGTACCGCGCCATGTGCTGCACGTTGCGTCGCACCATCCGCGATGAAAGCGGCGCGCGCAGGAAACGCATGTCGGCCACGTCGATCAGCCCCAGCAGCCCTTCGGGGGTCTGCACCACGTTGCCCAGGTGCAGCGAGCGGAAGTAGATACCCGAGCGATGCAGGCGCCGGACCAGCTCGATCAGCTGCGGTAGCAGGTTGTCCCAACTGAAGCCGGGTTGGCGGGAGAGGCCCAGCAGGGTATCGCCCGGCAGTGGGCGATACAGCACGGCAGTGCGGCCAGGCAGTGGCAGCTTGTAATGGCTGATCACTTCCAGGGTGGGCAAGCCCAGTTGCGCCAGGTGCCGGGCGTTGTCGATGAAGCGCTGCGAGTACGGGCGCAGCAGCGCAGATGAAATCAGACGCTTGCGACGAAAAACCTTGAGGATATTTCCATCTTCAAGCAGGTAGACTTTGGCACCATGGCTATCTGCCTCTAGCACCTTGGCGCCGAGTATCAGCCGATCGAAGTCGGTCTGGGAGAGCCGGGAGCATTGCATGAGTTCTGGCCTTGTCTTCATGGGCAGGCAAAATGACCGGCAATAATGCCGAAAATTATCTGTTAGCACCATGCTGGTGTTTCAGGGTTCCAACGGGGGAAAGGGATGTTGTACGAAAAGCGCTGGGCCAAGGCCTGGCTGGGGCTGGGTTTTGTCTGGTTCCTGGCGGCGATTGCACTGGCGCCGAGCAACAAGGTTTATCAACAGGGCCTGGTCCTGTTCCTGTGGTTGCCCACACTGGGCCTGGCCTGGTCGGCTCGGCAGGTGTTCATCGAGGCTTGGCGCCGCCAGCCGGCATTGTGGCTCGCGCTGCTGGGCTTGCTGGCCTGGAGTGCCGTGACACTGGCCTGGTCCACCGCCGAGGATGTCTCGCGCGAAGGCAAGCGGCTGGTGTACATCCTGCTGTTCCTGATGGCATTCCCTCTGTTGGCGCAGGCGGGTATCGAACGCATCTGGCGCCTGTTGATGCTGGGCGGCGGGTTGCTGGCGCTGGCGGCGTTGATTTCGGTGGTGCGCTTCTATGGTCTGCAGGGCCAGCCACTGGTAGCCCGCATCGAGGGTATCGGTGAAATTTCCCACCCGATCCTGGGTGGCTATGTGGTCGCAGCGGCAGCGCTGTGGCTGTTGTACAGCAACCCGCGCCAGCGCGGCCTGCAACTGGCTTGGGCGCTTGCGCTGGCCTGCCTGGGCGCCTTCGTGGTGTTCAGCCAGAGCCGTGGTGCGGCCCTGGCGCTGGTGGCGACGGTGCTCCTGGCACCGCTCTGGCATCGCACTCGCAGCAGCGCCCTGTTCGCACTGCTGGCGGCCCTGGCGACTGCCGTGGCCTTCTACCTGATGTACGGCTTGATCACCCAGCGGGGTTCATCGTACCGGCCGGAGATCTTCCAGGCGGCCATGCAGATGATCAGCGAGCACCCGCTGACCGGCCTTGGCCTGGGCGCCTTCTATCGGGTTCATGCAGTCGGCCTTGAGTTCGATCACACCCACAACATGTTCACCCACGTCGCCGTGGAGCTGGGCCTGCCCGGCATGCTGCTGTGGACGGCGGTCTGGCTGTTCGCCCTGGGCGAGATCGTGCGGGCCCGAGCCACGCTGTTCGGCAAGGTCCTGTTCGGCTTCTGGGTGTTCTCCACCCTGGCCATGCAGTTCGACGCCGCCAGCCTGACTGGCACCCCGCGCGCCGAATGGTTCATCAGCTGGCTGCCGGTGGCGCTGGTGATGTTGTTGCCCTGGGCACATGAACGGCAACAACCCTGTGGTAAAATCGCCGGTTCAACCTGAACAGCGAGCTCGATGATGGCCGAAACACCGCTCCCGGCGGAGAACTCCTCCAGCCTGAAGATCTACTTCAGGCTGCTGGGCTACGTGAAACCCTACGTCGGCATTTTCCTGCTGAGCATCGTCGGGTTCGTGATCTTCGCCTCTACCCAGCCGATGCTGGCCGGCATTCTCAAGTATTTCGTCGACGGCCTGAGCAACCCAGAGGCCGTGCTGTTCCCCAATGTGCCCTACCTGCGCGACCTGCAACTGCTGCAGGCCGTGCCGCTGCTGATCATCCTGATCGCGGCCTGGCAGGGCCTGGGTTCGTTCCTGGGCAACTACTTCCTGGCCAAGGTCTCGCTGTGCCTGGTGCACGACCTGCGGGTCGAGTTGTTCAACAAGTTGCTGGTGCTGCCCAACCGCTATTTCGACAACCACAACTCCGGGCACCTGATCTCGCGCATCACCTTCAACGTGACCATGGTCACCGGTGCCGCCACCGATGCGATCAAGGTGGTGATCCGCGAGGGCCTGACCGTGGTCTTCCTGTTCGTCTACCTGTTGTGGATGAACTGGATGCTGACCTTGGTCATGCTCGCCATCCTGCCGGTGATCGCGGTGATGGTGAGTACCGCCAGCAAGAAATTCCGCAAGCAGAGCAAGAAGATCCAGGTGGCCATGGGCGACGTGACCCACGTCGCCTCCGAGACCATCCAGGGCTACCGCGTGGTGCGCAGCTTCGGCGGCGAGGCCTACGAGCAGCAGCGCTTCGACAACGCCAGCCAGAGCAACACCGACAAGCAACTGCGTATGACCAAGACCGGCGCGCTGTACACGCCGATGCTGCAGCTGGTGATCTACACCGCCATGGCCGCGCTGATGTTCCTGGTGCTGTTCCTGCGCGGCGATGCGTCGGCCGGTGACATGGTCGCCTACATCACCGCCGCGGGCCTGTTGCCCAAGCCAATCCGCCAGCTTTCCGAGGTCAGCTCGACCATCCAGAAAGGCCTCGCCGGTGCCGAGAGCATCTTCGAACAGCTCGACGAAGCGCCTGAGGTTGATAACGGCACCGTCGAGAAGGTGCGGGTCGAAGGCCGCCTGGAAGTGCGCAACCTCAGCTTCACCTACCCCGGCACCGAGCGCCAGGTGCTCAGCGATATCAGCTTTACCGCCGAGCCTGGGCAGATGATTGCCCTGGTCGGCCGTTCCGGCAGCGGCAAGTCCACTCTGGCGGCGCTGATCCCGCGCTTCTATCACCACAGTGAAGGGCAGATCCTGCTCGATGGCGTGGAGATCGAGGAGTACCGCTTGCGCAACCTGCGCCGGCACGTGTCGCAGGTGACCCAGCACGTCACCCTGTTCAACGACACCGTGGCCAACAACATTGCCTACGGCGACCTGGCCGGCGCGCCGCGCGCAGACATCGAAGCCGCGGCCGCAGATGCCTATGCCAAGGAGTTCGTCGACCAGTTGCCCAAGGGCTTCGACACCGAAGTCGGCGAGAACGGCGTGCTGCTCTCCGGCGGCCAGCGCCAGCGCCTGGCGATTGCCCGGGCGCTGCTGAAAAACGCACCGCTGTTGATCCTCGACGAGGCCACCTCGGCCCTGGATACCGAGTCCGAGCGGCATATCCAGGCGGCCCTGGACCATGTGATGCAAGGCCGTACCACCCTGGTGATCGCCCACCGCCTGTCGACCATCGAGAAGGCCGACATGATCCTGGTGATGGACCAGGGTCGGCTGGTGGAGCGCGGTACCCACACCGAGCTGTTGGCGGCCAATGGCTATTATGCCCGCCTGCATGCCATGGGCCTGGATGCGCCGGAAAACGCCGATATCACCTGAAACCTCAAAGATCGGGGCCTGCATGGCCCCGATTGTCACTGCAGTTGTCCACAGTGAAGGTGGCCGTAAAGCCATCCTCGACCCTGTGCTAATATCCTGCCCCTGTTCACTTTTTCATATGGGTTGCCCATGAAGTTGTCCATGCCGCGTTTCGATCAAGCCCCGGTACTGGTGGTCGGCGATGTCATGCTCGACCGCTACTGGCATGGCGGTACTTCACGTATTTCGCCTGAAGCGCCGGTGCCGGTGGTCAAGGTCGATCAGATCGAAGATCGCCCCGGCGGTGCGGCCAACGTCGCGTTGAACATCGCCGCCTTGGGCGCGCCAGCCGCGCTGGTCGGCGTCACCGGCCAGGACGAGGCTGCCGACAGCCTCGCCAACAGCCTGCAGGCCGCCGGTGTGCGCTCGATCTTCCAGCGCATCGCGCACCAGCCGACCATCGTCAAGCTGCGGGTCATGAGCCGTCACCAGCAACTGCTGCGCATCGACTTCGAAGAACCCTTCGCCACCGACGCGCTGTCGCTGGGCGCCGAGGTCGACGGCCTGCTCGAAGGGATCAAGGTGCTGGTGCTCTCCGACTACGGCAAGGGCGCGCTGAAGAACCACCAGGCGTTGATCCAGGCCGCCCGGGCCAAAGGCATTCCGGTGCTGGCCGACCCCAAGGGCAAGGATTTCTCCATCTACCGTGGCGCCAGCCTGATCACGCCCAACCTGAGCGAGTTCGAGGCGATCGTTGGCCGTTGTGCCGACGAGGCCGAACTGGTCGCCAAGGGCCTCACCCTGCTCGACGAGCTCGACCTGGGGGCGCTGCTGGTGACCCGTGGCGAGCACGGCATGACCCTGCTGCGTACCGGTCACCCGGCCTTGCATCTGCCGGCCCGGGCCCGTGAAGTGTTCGATGTCACCGGTGCCGGCGATACCGTGATCTCCACCCTGGCCGCCGCCATCGCTGCCGGTGAAGAGCTGCCCCACGCCGTCGCCTTGGCCAACCTGGCCGCCGGCATCGTGGTGGGCAAGCTCGGTACGGCGGCCATCAGTGCCCCGGAACTGCGCCGGGCCATCCAGCGCGAAGAAGGTTCCGAGCGTGGTGTGCTGGGCCTGGAGCAGTTGCTGTTGGCGATCGACGATGCCCGTGCGCACAACGAGAAGATCGTTTTCACCAATGGCTGCTTCGACATCCTCCATGCCGGCCACGTGACCTACCTGGAGCAAGCGCGCGCCCAAGGCGACAGGCTGATTGTCGCGATCAACGACGATGCCTCGGTCAGTCGTTTGAAAGGCCCGGGACGGCCGATCAACAGCGTCGACCGGCGCATGGCCGTGCTGGCTGGGCTGGGTGCGGTGGACTGGGTGATCAGCTTCCCTGAAGACACCCCGGAGAACCTGCTGCGCCAGGTGAAGCCGGATGTGCTGGTCAAGGGCGGCGACTATGGCATCGACCAGGTGGTCGGCGCCGATATCGTCAAGGCCTACGGCGGTACGGTGAAGGTGCTGGGGCTGGTCGAGAACAGCTCGACCACCGCCATCGTCGAGAAGATCCGCAAGCACTGATGCTGTAGCAATCGCGGGGCAAGCCCGCTCCCACGAACTGGACTGCCCCAAGGGTTGGATTGGTGTCCCACTTTATGGGTGCAGCCCACATCGCTGATGCAGCGTGGGAGCGGGCTTGCCCCGCGATCATTTGTGCAGTGTGCCCCGCGCTCGCTCGAGCAACTCGCGGGCTTTGTCACTGAAGCGCTGCAGGTGCGTTTCCGGCTTGCGCTGCTCCGCCAGGCCCTGTTGCTTCAGCCAATCCCGCCAGCGCACCCGCTCATCGCGCACCACCCAACCCTCCTGGCGCGCAAAGCTTTCTGCCAGCCACACCCCACGCGTACTCGCCGGCAGCAGCTGGTCCTTCTTCAGGGTGTAGAGCTCAGGCAGCGGCTGGCCATCCTTCAAGGGCATCAGGTACAGGTCCGGGCGCTTGCGGTTCAGCCGCGCCACCAGTTGATCACCTTCCAGCCGTTCATCGACGTGGAAGAGGCTCAGCGGCTTGGCGTCCCTGGGCACCTGCAGGCGCAGGTCATAGATCAACTGCAGCGAGGCCGTCGGCAGGTGCACGTAGGCCCGTGGCCGTTCCAGCAGCATCAGGTTGGCACAGTGCACCGGGCGGGCGGCGCCGGATTCGGGTGAGAGCACGAAGGGTGGCGCTTCGCGGTAGTGCAGGGCGGCGGCATAGGGGGCCGGCAGCCAGGTATCGTTGAAGCGCCCGCCCAACCAGCCCTCGGGGGTTTCCAGCAGGCATTCCTCGGCCACTTCCTGAATGGCGGTGAGTAGCGGCAGGTTCAACTCGTGGGCGGGCACATAGCCAGAAATCAGTTTGAGCACCACATCGCCGCGGTCCTGGCGGCGCTGGCGCACCAGCACCCAGTAGTCGCGGCCCTGCCAGTTCAGCGTGAGGCGCACCGAGACGCCCAGGTTGGCCAGCTCGACCACGAAGCGTTCGGGGTTGCCCAGCTGGATCGCCTTGCGCCTCTGCAAGGTCTGGGCGAAGTTCAGCGGCATGCCGATGCTCTGGTAGGTCAGGCCATCGGGGGTGGCCTCGACGTGCAGCGGCAGGGTCTTGAAGTTGCTCGGGTTCTTGCGGATCAGCGTACGCGGCACGAGGCTCCTCCTTGCGTTGGGCCCCCGCCCGGGTGGCTCAGGGCCGGCCCAGGATGCGGGCGACGGTGGCCACGTTGTGGGCCAGGTGCAGCGGGTTGATGGTGCCGACGATGGCACTGTTCACACCCGGGTGGGCAAACAGCAGCTCGAAGCTGGCCTGCACCGGGTCGACCCCGGGGGCCAGGCAGACATGCCCACTGGCCAGGGCTTTCTTCACCAGGATGGCCTTGCCGTGCTCGGCAGCGTAGTCCAGCACCGGGCGCTCCGCCTGCTCGTTGAGGTTGTAGGTGACCATGGCGCAATCGCCCTGTTCCAGGGCTTTCAGGCCACCGGCAACGGTTTTGCCAGAGAAACCATAGCCGAGAATCTTGCCCTCCTGCTTGAGTGCGGCAAGGGTTTCATAAACCGCTTCGTGCTCGAGGATCGTCAGGTCGTTGCCGTCGGAGTGCACCAGCACCAGTTCGATGCGGTCGGTTTCCAGACGCTTGAGGCTGCGCTCCACCGAGCGGCGGGTGTGCGCGGCGCTGAAGTCGAAGCGCGATTGGCCGGCCTCGAACTCTTCGCCGACCTTGCTGACGATCACCCATTCGTCGCGCTGGCCACGCAGCAGCGGGCCGAGGCGCTCCTCGCTGCGACCATAGGCCGGAGCGGTGTCGATCAGGTTGATGCCCAGTTCGCGGGCCTGGGCGAGCAGCAGGCGGGCGGCTTCGTCATCGGGGATGGTGAAACCGTTGGGGTATTTCACGCCTTGGTCGCGGCCGAGCTTGACCGTGCCCAGGCCCAGTGGCGAAACGCGCAGGCCGGTGCTGCCCAGTGCGCGGTGATGGTCGTGCAGGGTCGGCAGGCTCATGGCAGCAGTTGCTCCCAGGCCGGCACGCCCAGTGGCGGGCGCGGCAGGTCGGTAAGGTCGGGGCGGGCGGCCGGGCGGATGCCGTCGCGCTCGAGGCTGGCCAGCACGCGGTCGGTCAGGTCCGGCGCCAGGGCCAGTTTGGTCGGCCAGCCCACCAGCAGGCGCTGCTGCTCGGCGAGGAAGGCGTTGTCCGGGCGCACCAGGCCTGATTGCCCAGGTTCGGCACGGTCGATGCGCAGCGTGGCCCAGCGGATCAGGCTTTGATCGACCCAGGGCAACAGGCCGGCGACTTCTTTTTGCGCGGCGGCAATCTGCGCGGCCGGTTCGCGGGCGACGCCGTCGGCTTCGGCGAGGTCGCCACCGAGGTACCACACCCACTGGCCGTCGGCTGCCGGGTGGGTGGTGACGGTGATGCGCGGCTTGGGCCCGCCGCCCAGGCAGTGGGCATACAGCGGCTTGAGGTTCGGGCCTTTGGCCAGAACCATGTGCAGCGGGCGGCGCTGCATGGTCGGCTGGTTCAGGCCGAGGGCGTGCAGCAGGTCCTCGGTGCCGCCACCGGCACTGAGGACGATGCGCTGGGCGCGGATTTCGCGGCCATCGACGTTCAGCCCGACCAGTTCGTCGCCCTCGCGCAGGGGTTCGATGCGCTCGCCGGCCAGCAGGCTGTCACCGGCCAGCTGCGCCAGGTTGGCCAGCAGGCTGGGGACGTCGATGACCAGTTCGGCCAGGCGGTACACCTTGCCCTTGAAAGCGCGGTCCTGCAGGGCCGGCGGCAATTGCTCGCCCTTGACCTGGTCGACCCGGCCGCGCACGGCCTTGCTGGCGAAGAAGCTGGTGAGGTTGCCGGCCAGGGTGCCGGGGGACCAGAGGTAGTGGGCATCGGACAGCAGGCGGGTGCCGGTCAGGTCCAGCTCGCCCGTGCCGGCGAGGGCTTCGCGCCAGCGCCGCGGCATGTCGGCGATGGCCTCGGAGGCGCCGGTCAGGGCGCCGTGCAGGGCGTACTTGGTGCCGCCGTGGATGATGCCTTGCGACTTGATGGTCTGCTCGCCGCCCAGGCTGGCGCGTTCTACCAGTACGGTCGAATAACCCTGCTTGCGCAGGCGGGCATTGAGCCAGAGGCCGGCGACCCCGGCACCGACGATCAGCACGTCGGTGGAAATGGCGGATGGCATGCGGGCACCTCTAAAGCTGGGACAGGTGCGCAGTATACAGGCCCCCGCCAGGCACAGGTGCCCTGTGGATCAATGCCCGGCGGTGTTGGAAAACACCTGGATCACCACCACCCCGCCGACGATCATGGCCATGCCCAGCATTGCCGGCACATCCAGCTTCTGCCCATAGATCACCAGCGCGGCGACGCTGATCAGCACGATGCCCAGCCCCGACCAGATGGCGTAGGCGATGCCCACCGGGATGCTGCGCACCACCAGGGTGAGCATCCAGAACGCCACGCCATAGCCACAGATCATCAGCAGCAGCGGCAACGGCGTGCTCAAGCCCTTGACCGCTTTCATGGAAGCAGTGGCGATGACTTCGGCGCAGATGGCGATGGCGAGATAGGTATAGGCGTTCATGGTTCGTTTCCTCCGTTGCTGGTCGGGCATTCTAGGGGAAGCTGGGATGGGGTAAAGTCATTACCTATCTGTAATGGAGATAGGCTGGCCATGACCGAACACTGGAACCTGGAGCAATTGCGTCTGTTCGTGCGCACCGCCGAACTGCGCTCGTTCTCCGCCGTGGCGCGCGAGCAGCGCAAGGCGCAATCGGCGGTGAGCACGGCCATTGCCCTGCTTGAGACGGACCTGGGCGTGACCCTGTTCGAGCGCAGTAGTGGCCGCCAGCCGCGCCTGACCGAAAGCGGCGCGGCCTTGCTGGAAGATGCCCGTGAACTGCTGCGCCAGTGCGAACGCCTGGATGGCCGGGCGCTGGCCCTGATGCGCGGCCAGGAAGCCTTGCTGCGGGTGGCCCAGGATGAGGCCATGCCCTATCAGCCGGTGATCGACAGCCTCGACGAACTGGCCACCCATTACCCCTTCCTGGAAGTGCAGCTGGCCAGCGGCGCCCAGGGCGATGTGGCGCGCAAGCTGGTGGAGCGACGTGCCGATCTGGGCCTGTTCTTCCACCACGAAAGCATTCCCTCCTCGCTGGAGCGGCGCGCCCTGGGCAGCGTCGAGATGGTCACCGTGTGCGCCATCGGCCACCCGTTGGCAGGGCAGGGCAAGGTCAGCCGTCAGCAACTGGCGCGTCATCGCCAGTTGCTGATCACCCCACAGCAGAGCGGTTACCCGGGCGGCGAGGCGATCAGCCCGCAGGTCTGGCGGGCCGACAGCTTCTACGCCATGGCCGAGCTGCTGATGCGCGGCCTGGGCTGGGCCTGGTTGCCGCGCCACGTGGTGCAGTACCCCACCTACCAGGCACAAATGGTCGAGCTGGACAGCGAGTGGCGCCCGCCCGCGCTGGTGGCCGAGCTGGCCTGGCGCCGTGACGAGCCGCTGGGGCCGGCGGCGCAATGGCTGGCCGAGCGTTTTGCCGTGCACCTGCGTGCGATCGGGTAAACTCCGCCGCCATGAACAGAACCCTCTACTCCCTGCTGTTTCACCTGGGCCTGCCGCTGGTCGCGCTGCGCCTGTTCCTGCGCGGGCGCAAGGCGCCGGCGTATCGTACGCGCATCCATGAGCGCTTCGCCTGCAAGCTACCGCCGCTCAAGCAGGGCGGGATCTGGGTGCATGCGGTGTCGGTGGGCGAGAGCATCGCCGCCGCGCCTTTGGTTCGCGCGCTGCTCAAGCAGTATCCGGACCTGCCGATCACCCTGACCTGCATGACCCCGACCGGGTCGGAGCGCATCCGCGCGATGTTCGAAGGCGAGCCGCGGGTCCAGCACTGCTACCTGCCCTATGACCTGCCATGGGCGGCCGGGCGCTTCCTCGACCATGTGCGCCCGAAGCTGGGCATCATCATGGAAACCGAGCTGTGGCCGAACCATATCCACCAGTGTGCCAAGCGCGGCATCCCGGTGGCGCTGGCCAATGCGCGGTTGTCCGAGCGCTCGGCGCGTGGTTATGCCCGCTTTGCCGGCCTGACCCGGCCGATGCTCGAGGAAATGAGCCTGATCGCCGTGCAGACCGAGACCGAGGCCGAGCGCTTTCGCAGCCTTGGCGCGCGCAGCGAATGCGTGCAGGTGACGGGTTCGATCAAGTTCGACCTGAAGATCGATGAGCAACTGCTGCCCCGCGCCCGGGCGTTGCGCGAGCAATGGGGGGCGACGCAGCGCCCGGTGTGGATCGCCGCCAGCACCCATGACGGCGAGGATGCGCTGATCCTCGAGGCGCATCGGCAACTGCTCCAGGTGCACGGCGATGCGCTGCTGATCCTGGTGCCGCGCCACCCCGAGCGGTTCAATGCGGTACATGCCCTGTGCAGCGCCGGGTTCGCCACGGTGCGCCGTTCCAGCGGGGAGGCGGTTCAGGCCCAGACCCAGGTGCTGCTGGGCGACACCATGGGCGAGCTGCTGTTCCTCTATGCCCTGGCCGACATTGCCTTTGTCGGTGGCAGCCTGGTGGCCACCGGCGGGCACAACCCGCTGGAGCCCGCGGCGCTGGCGTTGCCGGTGCTGATGGGGCCGCATGTGTTCAACTTCCTCGAGATCAGCGCGATGCTGAGTGAGGCGGGGGCGTTGCAGCAGGTGGACGATGCCGAGGGGCTGGCTGGCGCGGTACGCCGCTTGGTCGAACTGCCGCAGGATGCCCGACGCATGGGCGAGGCGGGCAGGGCGGTGATGCAGGCCAACCAGGGCGCGTTGCAGCGGTTGCTGGATGGGTTGGCGCAGTTCATTCGCTGACAGGCTCACTGGCCTCTTCGCGGGTAAACCCGCTCCCACAGGTACACCACTGGCCTTGAGCCTTGCGATGTACCTGTGGGAGCGGGTTTACCCGCGAAGGGGCCAGCGCCGATATCAAGGCCTGCGTTCGAAGTTCTTCGCCGCCGCCGCCGCCGCCGCCAGGTCCGGTGGCAGGAAGTCCTTGTCGGGGTTGTAGTCGGCCTTCAGGTACCGCCCCAGGTCCTGCAGATCCTGCGGGCTCAGCGTCCCCGCCGCCTGCTTCAGGCGCAGGTTGTCGAGGATGTAGTCATAGCGGCTGTTGTTGTAGTCGCGCACCGAGGTGTACAGCTGGCGTTGGGCATCCAGCACATCGACGATGTTGCGGGTACCCACCTGGTAGCCGATTTCGGTGGCCTCCAGCGCACTCTGGTTGGAGATGATCGACTGCTTGCGCGCCTGCACCTGTTCCACGTCGGTGTTCACCGCGCGGTGCAGGTTGCGGGTGTTCTCCACCACCTGGCGGCGCAGGCTCTCGCGCTGCTGCTCGCTCTGGCTCAGGCGCTGGTAAGCCTCGCGCACTTGCGAGCTGGTCAGCCCGCCGCTGTAGATCGGAATGTTCAACTGCAGGCCGACGCTGGTCTGCTCCACATCGCCACCGTAACGGATGCCGTTCTGCGAGGGATTGGTGAAGCCCAGGCTGTCGTTGTCGCCCTTCTGGTACTTGGCCACCGCATCGAGGGTCGGCGCGTGGCCGGCCTTGCGCTGGCGCAGGGTCTCTTCGGCGGCATCGACCGCGTGGTTGGTGGCCAGCAGGTTGAGGTTCTGGCGCCCGGCGGTTTCGACCCAGGCCTTGGCGTCGTTGGGGGTCGGCACCTGGATCGGCAGGGTGTGGACCACGCCCTGGATCGAGCTGTACTGGCGGTTGGTCAGGGTGATCAGTGCCTCGAAGGCGTCCTGCACCTGGCGCTCGGCGATGATCCGGTTGGCCCGGGCGGTGTCGTAGCTGGCCTGGGATTGCAGCACGTCGGTCTTGTCCGAGAGGCCGACGTCGAAACGCTCGTTGGACTGGTCCAGCTGGCGCTTGAACGCGGCTTCCTCGGCTTTGGTCGAGGCCAGGTTGTCCTGGGCGCGCAGCACGCTGAAGTAGTTCTCGGCGGTTTGCAGGATCAGGTTCTGCTCGGTGGCCGACAGCTCCAGCGCGGCTTGCTCGTTGACGGCTTCCGCGGCTTGCAGCTGGAACCAGCGATCGGCGCGGAAGATCGGCTGGGCCAGGGTGGCGCTCCAGGAGTTGCCGCTGCGGTTGGAGGTGATCGACGGGTCATCGATCTTGGTGCGGGTGTTCATCATTTCGGCACCGGCCGACAGGTTGGGCAGCAGGCCGGCGCGGGCCTGTGGCACCACTTCGCGGCGGGCGCCGTAGTCGGCGCGGGCGGCGGCCAGGTCGGCATTGTTGTCGACCGCTTCCTGGTAGACGCTGACCAGGTCGGTCTTGACCGTGGTGGGCGTATCCACTGCCCACGCCACTCCGTGGGTCGCACAAGACACGGCAATCGCCAGTGAGAGTTTGCGCAGCATAGGGCAATCCTTGATCAAGATTTAATTACTGTACTGTCGGGTATCGAGCGGTGCGCCAGTGTAGTGCCACGCGCAGGCATCAACAATCCACTGTTTGTGCCATTTGTCATGCCCCCAAATACCTGCTTGGCTTTGCCGACCACTCCAGCTTAGACTGCGCAGGTTCTTGTCGGGGTGCCTTGATGCAAAGGCTGAGATCGCAAAGTTGCGGATCCCGTTGAACCTGATCAGGTTAGCGCCTGCGTAGGGAACAAGATTGCTCTCACTTCCCGGGAGCCTCTTGTGCCAGGTCCGGGATCGTCACAGCTGCATGCAGCTCATGGCACCCCATATCCGGCACTGCACTCGTCACCACGAGTGCGTCCGCGCCTTTCAGGTTCACCCCGACATTCCGCCCGCTAGGAAGCTGTCTGGAGAGCCTGTGATGAGCAAACAAGAAAAAATTATCAGCCTGAGCGAGTCGGCCCAAGTCGACCAACAGTCCGTACAACCCCTGCCCAATTCGCGCAAGGTCTACGTCGAAGGTTCGCGCCCCGACATCCGCGTGCCCATGCGTGAAATCAGCCTGCACGACACCCCCACCGACTTCGGCGGCGAAAAGAACGCCCCGGTGCTGGTTTATGACACTTCCGGCCCGTACACCGACCCCAACGTCGTCATCGACGTGCGCAAGGGCCTGGGCGATGTGCGCTCGGCGTGGATCGACGCCCGTGGCGACACCGAGCGCCTCGAAGGCCTGAGCTCGAACTTCGGCCAGCAGCGCCTGAACGATGCCGAGCTGACCAAGCTGCGCTTTGCCCATGTGCGCAACCCGCGCCGCGCCAAGCCCGGCGCCAACGTTTCGCAGATGCACTACGCCCGCCAGGGCATCATCACCGCCGAGATGGAATACGTTGCCATCCGCGAGAACATGAAGCTGCAGGAAGCCCGCGCCGCCGGCCTGTTGAGCCAGCAGCACGCCGGCCACAGTTTCGGTGCCAACATCCCGAAAGAGATCACCCCCGAGTTCGTCCGCGAAGAAATCGCCCGTGGCCGCGCGATCATCCCGGCCAACATCAACCACACCGAACTCGAGCCGATGATCATCGGCCGCAACTTCCTGGTGAAGATCAACGGCAACATCGGCAACAGCGCCCTGGGCTCCTCGATCGAGGAAGAAGTGGCCAAGCTGACCTGGGGCATCCGCTGGGGTTCGGACACGGTCATGGACCTGTCCACCGGCAAGCACATTCACGAAACCCGCGAGTGGATCATCCGCAACTCGCCGGTACCGATCGGCACCGTGCCGATCTACCAGGCCCTGGAAAAGGTCAATGGCGTTGCCGAAGACCTGACCTGGGAGCTGTTCCGCGACACCCTGATCGAGCAGGCCGAGCAGGGCGTGGACTACTTCACCATCCACGCCGGCGTGTTGCTGCGCTACGTGCCGCTGACCGCCAAGCGGGTCACCGGCATCGTCAGCCGCGGCGGCTCGATCATGGCCAAGTGGTGCCTGGCGCACCACAAAGAGAACTTCCTGTACACGCACTTCGACGAGATCTGCGAAATCATGAAGGCCTACGACGTCAGCTTCTCGCTGGGCGACGGCCTGCGTCCGGGCTCGATCGCCGACGCCAACGACGCCGCCCAGTTCGGTGAGCTGGAAACCCTCGGCGAGCTCACCAAGATCGCCTGGAAGCACGATGTGCAATGCATGATCGAAGGCCCGGGCCACGTGCCGATGCAGCTGATCAAGGAGAACATGGACAAGCAGCTGGAGTGCTGCGACGAGGCGCCGTTCTACACCCTCGGCCCGCTGACCACCGACATCGCACCGGGTTACGACCACATCACTTCGGGCATCGGTGCGGCGATGATCGGCTGGTTCGGTTGCGCCATGCTCTGCTACGTCACGCCCAAGGAGCACCTGGGCCTGCCGAACAAGGATGACGTCAAGACCGGCATCATCACCTACAAGATCGCCGCCCATGCCGCCGACCTTGCCAAGGGCCACCCGGGCGCGCAGATCCGCGACAACGCGCTGTCCAAGGCACGCTTCGAGTTCCGCTGGGAAGACCAGTTCAACCTCGGCCTGGACCCGGACACCGCGCGCTCGTTCCACGACGAGACGCTGCCCAAGGAGTCGGCCAAGGTCGCGCACTTCTGCTCGATGTGCGGGCCGAAGTTCTGCTCGATGAAGATCACCCAGGAAGTGCGTGAGTATGCCGCGAAGATCGACAGCGTCGATGTGACGGCCGAGCAGGGCATGCGCGAGCAGGCCGAGCGGTTCCGCCAGGAAGGCAGCCAGCTGTACCAGAAGGTCTGACCTTCTCGAGCTAACGTGATTGGCGTGGGAGCGGGCTTGCCCCGCGATGGCGATGTTGGACTCAACGACGCCATCGCGGGGCAAGCCCGCTCCCACGTTTCAGCGCTCTTCTTCAGGTAACCGGTAAACAACAATGACAACACCCAGCCACTTCTCCCCCGACCACCCGGTCCCCCTCCATCACCGCCAGTTCGGCGCCCGCGACCTGTTCTCGCTGTGGTTCTCGCTCGGTATCGGCCTGATGGTCCTGCAGGTCGGCGGGCTGCTGGCCACGGGCCTGGGCCTGGCCGGGTCGATCCTGGCGATCACCCTGGGCACGGCGGTGGGCGTGTTGCTGCTGGCGGCGGCCGGCGTGATCGGCAGCGACACCGGCCTGTCGGCCATGGCCACCCTGCGCCTGTCGCTGGGCCGCCACGGCGCGCGCCTGCCGGCACTGCTCAACCTGCTGCAACTGGTGGGCTGGGGTTCATTCGAGATCATCGTCATGCGCGATGCCGCGAGCCTGCTGGGCGCGCGCACCTTCGGCGAGGACAGTGGCTGGAACAGCCCGCTGCTGTGGACGTTGTGCTTTGGCGCCCTGGCCACCCTGCTGGCGGTCAGCGGGCCCCTGGCGTTCGTGCGCAAGGTGCTGCGCAAGTGGGGGATCTGGCTGCTGCTCGGCGCTTGCCTGTGGCTGACCTGGAACCTGTTCGCCAAGGCGGACCTGGCCGAGCTGTGGCGCCGCCCGGGTGACGGGTCGCTGTCGCTGGCGCTGGGCTTCGATATCGTCATCGCCATGCCGCTGTCGTGGCTGCCGTTGATCGCCGACTATTCGCGTTTCGGCAAGCGCGCCAGCCGGGTGTTCGGCGGTACCGCGCTGGGCTTCTTCATTGGCAATGCCTGGCTGATGAGCCTGGGCGTGGCCTACACCCTGGCCTTCGCCCCGAGCGGCGAAGTGAATGCACTGCTGCTGGCCCTGGCTGGCGCCGGGCTGGGTATTCCGCTGCTGCTGATCTTGCTCGACGAGTCGGAGAACGCCTTTGCCGATATTCACTCGGCAGCGGTTTCAACCGGCCTGCTGGTGAAAATGAAGGTCGAGCACCTGGCGCTGGCCATCGGCGTGCTGTGCACCCTGATCGCACTGCTGGCGCCCTTGGCCCAGTACCAGAACTTCCTGCTGTTGATCGGCTCGGTGTTCGCGCCGCTGTTCGGCGTGGTGCTGGTGGATCACTTCGTGGTCCGCCGTCGGCGCCTGCCGGCGCTGGTCGACGGGCTGCATTGGCAAGCGCTGCTGGCCTGGGCGGTGGGCGTGGTGGCCTACCATGTCATGGCCAATCAGGCACCGGAGCTAGGGGCGACCCTGCCGGCACTGCTGCTGGCAGGGGTGTTGCACGGGCTGCTGTCGATCAGCCGCGGCCGGGAAACAGCTCAGGCCTGATCACGCCGTTGAGGCGCGGGTAGGGGATCTTCAGCTCGACGTGGCCCATGGAGTAGGGCGCGATGGCATAAACCTCGTACTTGACGATCACCGCGCCGTAGGTCAGGGCAATGTGCGGCGACTGCTTGAACGGCCAGGTCTTGACGAACTCGGGGTCCTTGTCCACGCCGGTGCTGATCTGCCAGGCGCGGTGGGACTCCTCGACGGTCTTCCAGAAGGTCTCTTTCTGGCCGGGCACCAGCATGTCGTCCAGGGTCAGCACCTTGTCCAGCTTGCGCGAGTAGTTGATGAAGCCACGCCCGGGCATGCCGTGGGCGCCGCCGCTGTCGAGGTAGCTGGACAGCTCGATGATCACCAGCCCGTCATGCTGCTCGCGTACCTTGGCTTGCAGGTAGCTGCTGTTGCGCTTGTCGGCGCGGGCCAGGTACTGCTGCTCATAGGCCTGCAGCGAGGCTGGCGGGGTACCGCGCTGGTTGTCCTCGGTCAGTTGCAGCAGGCGTTTTTCGACGATGGCGTCGAGCTTGGGCAGCGCCGGGAAGTGCACGGTGTCGATGTTCACCAGCGGGCAGTCGCTCTCGCTGCAGCCGGGTTTTACGTGCTCCCAGGCGTCGCGCTTGACCTCGAGCGGTGCCCGGTAGTTGGGCGTGAACAGGCTCTGGCAGGCGCTCAGGGCGACTGCCAGCACGGCCACGGAAGTCAGTTTGACTAGCGTCATGATGATCCTTGCACAACGGTGATGATCGGCCTTGGACCGCCTGCGCGGCCTTCAGTTCGCCACTAAGCTAACAGAGAGCGTAGCGCCTGTCCCGAGTGCCCGAACGGTCGCCACAAAGGGATGAAACCGGGCGGCGCGCAGAGTAGGATTGCGCGATGCGGTAAACGAGGTAATGAGGAGTTTGCATGACGGACACGTTGAATTCGGTGCCCAGCCAAGTCGAGATCGCGAAGCGCGAGCAGTTGTTCAAGGGCTTCTACAAGCTCGACAAGCTGCACCTGCGCCATGAACTGTTCGCCGGGGGCATGAGCCGTGAGTTCACCCGCGAGCTGTTCGTGCGCCATGACGCGGTCTGCGTGTTGCCCTACGACCCGCAGCGCGACGAAGTCGTGCTGATCGAGCAGTTCCGGGTGGGCGCCATAGGCAAGGTGGCCAATCCGTGGCTGATCGAGATGGTGGCCGGCCTGATCGACAAGGACGAACAGCCGGAAGAAGTCGCCCATCGCGAGGCCGATGAAGAAGCTGGCCTTACCTTCAGCGCGCTGTGGCCGATGACCTGCTACTTCCCGTCCCCGGGCGGCAGCGATGAATACGTTCATCTGTTCCTCGGCCGTTGCGTCAGTGAAGGGGCCGGTGGCCTGCATGGCCTGGAAGAAGAGAGCGAGGATATCCGCGTGCGGGTGTGGGCGTTCGAGGATGCGCTGCAGGCGGTGCGCGACGGGCGCATCTGCAATGCCGCGACGATCATCGGCCTGCAATGGCTGGCGCTCAACCGTGACGAAGTACGAGGTATGTGGAAGTGAACCTGCTGCGCGAGCGTTATCGAGTCGACCTGGTCGGGCTGCAGACGGCCTGCGAGGCCAACTACGCCCGCCTGATGCGCCTGCTGCCGGAGATGCGCACCACGCAAAGCTCGCGGCGCATCGGCATGACCCAGGGCGACCAGATGCTCGGCGTGCTGGTGCTCGAAGTGCTGTTGGCCTGCCCCTATACCACCACCCTGCGGGTGCGTCAGGAGCACAGCCTGCCGTGGTTGCCGGTGCCCGAGCTTGAGGTGCAGGTGTATCACGACGCGCGGATGGCCGAAGTGGTCAGCGCCGAGCATACCCGCCGCCTGCACAGCATCTACCCGTACCCCAACACGGCGATGCACCAGCCCGACGAGAAGGCCCAGCTCAACCTGTTCCTCGGCGAATGGCTCAGCCACTGCCTGGCCTGTGGTCACGAACTGGCGACCGTGCGCTGAAATGTGACGCCCGTCGGCTTCGAGTATTTGCTCCAAAGCGATCCATCGCCATAATCCGTGCTGAATCCGTTCGAGGAGACGGCCGTTGCCGCAAGCACTTTTCGCAGAGTCACCCGTTCATGTGGTGCAACTGACCGATGCCCATCTGTTCGCCGCTCCCGCTGGGACGCTGCTGGGGCTCAATACCCGCGACAGCCTTGAACATGTGGTGGCGCAGGTACGCCGTGAACAGCCGCGCATTGACCTTTTGCTGTGCACGGGGGATCTGTCCCAGGATGCCAGTGTGGCCTCCTATGAAGCATTCCGCGGGCTGACCGCCGGGTTCGGTGCGCCGGCACGCTGGTTGCCGGGCAATCACGACGAAGCCCAGGTAATGGCCAAGGTGGCGCCGGAACTGATCACGGCGGTGACCGATATCGGCGCCTGGCGCATCGTGATGCTCGATTCGGCGGTGGTCGGTGCCACGTTCGGGCTGCTGGCTGAAGACCAGTTGGCCACGCTGGATCAGGCGTTGGCCGCTGCCGGTGAGCGTCATTGCCTGGTGTGCTGCCACCATCAGCCGGTGGATATCGGTTGTGCGTGGATGGCGCCAATCGGGTTGCGTAATGCTGACCAGCTTCTGCTGCGGGTAAAAGCTTATCCACAGGTGAAAGCGCTGCTTTGGGGGCATGTTCACCAGGAATGGGACCAGGTGCGCGAGGGTGTGCGCTTGCTGGCCACGCCCTCGACCTGCATTCAGTTCGCGCCGGGCAGCGAGGACTTCCAGGTGAGTGAAGAGCAGCCGGGGTACCGCTGGTTGCGCCTGCATGCCGACGGGCGGTTGGAGACCGGGGTGGAGCGGGCGCGGGATTTTGTGGTGAAGCTGGATTTCGACAGCCCGGGCTACTGAGCTCAGGCGGGAGATGGGGGCCAATCCTGTGGGAGCGGCTTTAGCCGCGAAGCAAGCGACGCGGTGGATGGCACCGGCTCTGCCGGTGTTCGCGGCTAAAGCCGCTCCCACAGTGTCCGTGTTGAATCACAAGCCGCAGCGCGCATTTTGAAGAATGTGTTGCGAAAATCCCTGCACTGAACCAATGCTCCTCGAACAGGCTACACTGCGCGTCTTTGCGTCCGGGGGCAGCATGTCGGGTTCCATCCTTTATATCCATGGCTTCAACAGCTCGCCGCTGTCGAAGAAGGCCCGCCAACTCGAGGCGGTCATGCAGCAGATCGGCCTGGCTGAGCAACTGCGCGTCCCAGCCCTGCATCACCATCCGCGGCAAGCCATCGCACAGCTTGAGGCGGCTATCGGCGAGCTCGGCGCGCCCTTGCTGGTCGGCAGCTCGCTGGGCGGCTACTATGCCACCCACTTGGCCGAGCGCCACGGCCTCAAGGCCCTGCTGATCAACCCGGCGGTCGCCCCGCACCGGTTGTTCGATGGTTATCTCGGCACCCAGCGCAACCTGTATACCGACGAAGCCTGGGAGCTGACCCACGACCATGTGCAGGCCTTGGCCGAGCTGGAAGTGCCAGCCCCGCTAGATGCCAGCCGCTATCAAGTGTGGTTGCAGACCGCCGATGAAACGCTGGACTATCGCCAGGCCGAGCGCTATTACCGAGCCTGTGCCCTGCGTATCCAGGCCGGCGGCGACCACAGCTACCAAGGCTTCGCCGAACAGCTCCCGGCGCTGCTGAGCTTTGCCGGTATTGCCCGTGGGCAGTATGCGGCGTTGGACTTTTCTGTACTTTGAGCTTTTTGCATTCACCTGACTGACGACGAGACCCCATGGCCAATCCCAGCGGTAGCGCCTATAACGCAGACGCCATCGAAGTCCTCTCGGGCCTTGACCCGGTCCGCAAACGCCCGGGCATGTACACCGACACCAGCCGGCCGAACCACCTGGCCCAGGAAGTCATCGACAACAGTGTCGACGAAGCCCTGGCTGGCCACGCCCGTTCGGTGCAGGTGATCCTGCACGCCGACCACTCGCTGGAAGTGTGCGACGACGGCCGCGGCATGCCGGTGGACATCCACCCCGAAGAGGGCGTGTCCGGTGTCGAACTGATCCTCACCAAGCTGCATGCCGGCGGCAAGTTCTCCAACAAGAACTACCAGTTCTCCGGCGGTTTGCACGGCGTCGGTATTTCGGTGGTCAACGCCCTGTCCACCCAGGTGCGGGTGCGCGTGAAGCGCGATGGCAACGAGTACCAGATGACCTTTGCCGACGGCTTCAAGGCCAGCGAGCTGGAGGTGGTCGGCTCCGTCGGCAAGCGCAACACCGGCACCAGCGTGTACTTCACGCCTGATCCCAAGTACTTCGACTCGCCCAAGTTCTCCATCAGCCGCCTCAAGCACGTGCTCAAGGCCAAGGCCGTGCTGTGCCCGGGGCTGTCGATCAGCTTCGAAGACAAAGGCACCGGCGAGAAGGTCGAGTGGCACTACGAGGACGGCCTGCGTTCCTACCTGGTCGACTCGGTCAGTGAATACCTGCGCCTGCCCGACGAGCCGTTCTGCGGCAGCCTGGCCGGTAACAAGGAAGCGGTCGACTGGGCCCTGCTGTGGCTGCCAGAGGGCGGCGACAGCATCCAGGAAAGCTACGTCAACCTGATCCCCACCGCCCAGGGCGGCACCCACGTCAACGGCCTGCGCCAGGGCCTGCTGGATGCCATGCGCGAGTTCTGCGAGTTCCGCAACCTGCTGCCGCGTGGGGTCAAACTGGCCCCGGAGGACGTCTGGGAGCGCATCAGCTTCGTCTTGTCGATGAAGATGCAGGAACCGCAGTTCTCCGGCCAGACCAAGGAGCGCCTGTCGTCCCGCGAGGCGGCGGCGTTCGTCTCTGGCGTGGTCAAGGACGCGTTCAGCCTGTGGCTCAACGCCCACCCCGAGCTGGGCATGCAACTGGCGGAGCTTGCCATCAGCAATGCCGGCCGCCGCCTGAAGGCGAGCAAGAAGGTCGAGCGCAAGCGCGTCACCCAGGGGCCGGCGCTGCCGGGCAAGCTGGCTGACTGCGCCGGCCAAGACCCGATGCGCGCCGAGCTGTTCCTGGTCGAGGGTGACTCCGCCGGTGGTTCGGCCAAGCAGGCGCGGGACAAGGAGTTCCAGGCGATCCTGCCGCTGCGCGGCAAGATCCTCAACACCTGGGAGGTCGATGGCGGTGAAGTGCTGGCCAGCCAGGAAGTGCACAACATCGCCGTGGCCATCGGCGTCGATCCGGGTGCCACCGACCTGACCCAACTGCGCTACGGCAAGATCTGCATTCTCGCCGACGCCGACTCCGACGGCCTGCACATCGCCACCTTGCTGTGCGCGCTGTTCGTCCAGCATTTCCGCCCGCTGGTCGAGGCCGGTCACGTCTACGTGGCCATGCCGCCGTTGTACCGCATCGACTTGGGCAAGGAGATCTACTATGCCCTCGACGAAGCCGAGCGTGATGGCATCCTTGATCGCCTGGTCGCCGAGAAGAAGCGCGGCAAGCCGCAGGTCACCCGATTCAAGGGGCTGGGCGAGATGAACCCGCCGCAGCTGCGCGAAACCACCATGGACCCGAACACCCGGCGCCTGGTCCAGCTCACGCTCGACGACCTGGCGGGTACCACCGAGATCATGGACATGCTGCTGGCCAAGAAGCGCGCCGGTGACCGCAAGAGCTGGCTGGAGACCAAAGGCAACCTGGCCGAGGTCCTGGTTTGATTCGTCCGCTCCTGGCATTTTGCCTGGCGTTGTCGATGTTGCCGGCCCTGGCGCAGGACTGGCCGGAGCTCAAGCTCACCCGCGAGCACCCGGTCGAAGGCATGCGTGGCGGTAACCTGTCCGGCCTGGCGGTGTGCCGCGGGGCGCTGTGGGCGGTGTCCGACCGCGACGACGACCGCATCTATCGCCTCGACCAGGGCGATAGCACCTGGCGCGCCGAAGCGCTGGTGTTCACCCCGCCCGCGGCGCCGGACACCGGCCTGCCGTGGGGGCTGAAGTCGCGCAACTGGGCCGCATCGTTCGTTCGTGGCGGGGCGCTGGACTTTGAAGGGATCGCCTGTGATCAGGCCGGTAATTTCTATGTCGTCAGCGAAGCGCACGCGGCGGTGCTGCAATTGCCGGCCGAGGGGGAACCGAACTGGTTGAAAATTGATCAGTCGATGGTTCGCCAGGCCCGTGCCAGTGGCATGCTGCTGCACTTCAATGCGTTGTTCGAAGGCCTGGCGGTCAATCCGGCGGGCGACCGCCTGTGGCTGGCCGCCGAGCGCGAGCGCCGTGGCCTGCTTTCGGTGCAGCGCCAGCAATCGGTATGGGCCTGCGGGCGCAGTTGCGTGATGTTCAGCGAGGCCGGCGTCGAGATGCAGCCAGCCCAGTTCCCGGGGGCACGCGCCCTGTCACGGGACTTCGCCGACCTCGCGCTGTTCGACGGCAAGCTGTTCACCCTGGAGCGCAATGCCTACCGCATTTGCCGGCGGGATGCCGACAGCGGCGCGGTCGAGCGCTGCTGGTCGTTTGCCGCCGACGCGTTGCTGGCGCCCCGTCAGTACGATCAACCCTACGGCCTTGCCGAAGCGCTGGTGATCGACAAGGACGGCGCCTGGATTGGCGTGGACAACAACAATGGCGTGCGCGCCGATGGTGAGGCGCGGCCGATCGTCTGGCGCTTCGCCGCGCCACAGGGCGGCTGGAGCGGCAAACCATGAGCCAGGCACCGGGCAAACGTGCGGGTAGGGTGCTGATGGTGCTTGCCTGGGCGGCGGCGATGTTCCTCGCCACGCGTTTTTTCGGCGAGTGGGAAGCGCGACAGGAAAACCCGAACAGCGAAGTGCAGAGCACCCTGGGCGATGGTTTCGTCGAAGTGCGCCTGCTGAGCAACGGCCAGGGGCATTTTGTCGCCGATGGCGCGATCAATGGCCGGGTGGTGCATTTCATGCTCGACACCGGGGCCACCGACGTGGCCATTCCCGAGGCGCTGGCCCGCGACCTCGATCTGGCCCGTGGCGCACCCGTGACGCTGAGCACCGCCAATGGCCGCACGGAAGGTTACCGCACCCGTATCGACAGCCTGCTGCTGGGCGACATCCACCTGCGCGACGTGCGCGCCCTGGTGGTGCCAGGCCTCGACGGCCAGGCCGTGCTGCTGGGCATGAGCGCCCTCAAACAACTTGAATTTACCCAGCGCGGCGGCACCATGCTGCTGCGCCAGAACCTGAAATGACGAGGCCCGCATGAGCGACTCACTCGAACTCAGCCTGGACGGTGTCGAACGCCGTTCCCTGGCTGAATTCACCGAACAGGCCTACCTCAACTACTCCATGTACGTGATCATGGACCGCGCGCTGCCGCACATCGGCGACGGCCTCAAGCCGGTGCAGCGCCGTATCGTCTATGCCATGAGCGAGTTGGGGCTCGATGCCGATTCCAAGCACAAGAAGTCGGCACGTACCGTCGGTGACGTGCTCGGCAAGTTCCACCCTCACGGCGATTCGGCCTGCTACGAAGCCATGGTGCTGATGGCCCAGCCGTTCAGCTACCGCTACACCCTGGTCGACGGCCAGGGTAACTGGGGTGCGCCGGACGATCCGAAGTCGTTCGCCGCCATGCGTTACACCGAGGCGCGCCTGTCGCGTTACTCCGAAGTGCTGCTCAGCGAGCTGGGCCAGGGCACTGCCGACTGGGTGCCGAACTTCGACGGCACCCTGCAGGAGCCGGCGGTATTGCCGGCGCGCCTGCCGAATATCCTGCTCAACGGTACCACCGGCATCGCCGTGGGCATGGCCACCGATGTGCCGCCGCACAACCTGCGCGAAGTGGCCAGTGCCTGCGTGCGCCTGCTCGACGAGCCCAAGGCCACGCTTGAGCAGCTGTGCGAGCACATCCAGGGGCCGGACTACCCGACCGAGGCCGAGATCGTCACCCCACGCGCCGACATCCTCAAGATGTACGAGAGCGGCAAGGGCTCGATCCGCATGCGTGCGGTGTACCGCGTCGAAGACGGCGATATCGTCGTCACCGCGCTGCCGCACCAGGTCTCCGGGGCCAAGGTGCTGGAGCAGATCGCCGCGCAGATGCAGGCCAAGAAACTGCCGATGGTCGCTGACCTGCGCGACGAGTCGGACCACGAGAACCCCTGCCGCATCGTCATCATCCCGCGCTCCAACCGCGTCGATGCCGCCGAGCTGATGCAGCACCTGTTCGCCACCACCGACCTTGAGAGTACCTACCGGGTCAACGTCAACATCATCGGCCTCGACGGCCGTCCGCAGCTCAAGAGCCTGCGTGCCTTGTTGCTGGAGTGGCTGGAGTTCCGCATCGGTACCGTTCGCCGCCGCCTGCAGCACCGCCTGGACAAGGTCGAGCGCCGCCTGCACCTGTTGGAAGGCTTGCTCAAGGCGTTCCTCAACCTGGATGAAGTGATCCACATCATCCGCACCGAAGAGCATCCGAAGCAGGCGCTGATCGAGCGTTTCGAGCTGACCGAGATCCAGGCTGACTACATCCTCGAAACGCGCCTGCGTCAGTTGGCACGCCTGGAGGAGATGAAGATCCGTGGCGAAACCGACGACCTGCTCAAGGAGCAGAAGCGCCTGACCACGCTGCTGGGCAGCGATGCCAAGCTGCGCAAGCTGGTACGCAGTGAACTGATCGAAGATGCCGAAACCTACGGCGACGACCGTCGCTCGCCGATCGTCGAGCGGGCCGAAGCCAAGGCCCTGTCGGAAAACGAGCTGATGCCGACCGAGCCGGTCACCGTGGTGCTGTCGGAGAAGGGTTGGGTGCGCTGCGCCAAGGGCCACGACATTGATGCCACGGGGCTTTCGTACAAGGCCGGCGATGGCTTCAAGGCCGCTGCCGCCGGGCGCTCCAACCAGTTTGCCGTATTGATCGACTCCACCGGGCGCAGCTATTCGCTGGCTGCCCACAGCCTGCCGTCCGCCCGTGGCCAGGGCGAGCCGTTGACCGGCCGCCTGACGCCGCCGCCGGGCGCTACCTTCGAGTGCGTGCTGCTGCCGGACGACGATGCCCTGTACGTGGTGGCGTCCGACGCCGGCTACGGCTTCGTGGTCAAGGGTGAGGACCTGCAGGCCAAGAACAAGGCCGGCAAGGGCCTGCTGAGCCTGCCAAACGGTGCCAAGGTCATGACCCCGCGCCCGGTGGCCGACCGCGAGCAGGATTGGCTGGCCGCAGTGACCACCGAAGGGCGCCTGCTGGTGTTCAAGGTTGCTGACCTGCCGCAGCTGGGCAAGGGCAAGGGCAACAAGATCATCGGCGTGCCGGGCGACCGGGTGGCCAGCCGTGAAGAATATGTCACCGATCTTGCGGTGGTCAGCGAGGGGGCGACCCTTGTATTGCAGGCTGGCAAGCGTACCCTGTCTCTGAAACCGGACGACCTCGAGCATTACAAGGGTGAGCGCGGTCGCCGTGGTAGCAAATTGCCACGTGGTTTCCAGCGTGTCGATGCACTGCTGGTGGAAACCCCGGCATAAGCGGGTAGCACGTCTGCAGCGGCGCTTTCGGCGCCGTTGCAGGCGGAAATGCTGGAGTCGGGCCGCTATTTCGCGGATGATAGTGCACTTGTGGCGCCGGCGTGGCCGAGTGCCCGGATGAATTTACGTGAGTATCACTGCGGTCAGTCTTGAGGCGACCGCCTGGATGGGATGAATGAAATTTCTGCGCCTTCCATTTGCGCTGTTGATGACTGGGCTGCTGGGCCTGAGCGGGTGCAGCATGCATCAGCCGGTCGCCTTGTATCAGCTCGACAGCGGTGACCCTGGCCAGCCTTCGCAGGCGGCGGGCATGGCGGTGGTGCTTGGCCCTGTTTCGGTGGCCGACTACCTGCAACGCGAAACCTTCCTGCAGCGCCAGGCCGACGGCAGCCTGACTGCGGCGACCGACGGGCGCTGGGCCGGTAGCCTTTCGTCGGACATCGATCAGTTGCTGGTGCGTCAGCTGGCCTGGCGTCTGGACAGCCAGCGCGTGGTGCTGGCGCCCGCCAGTGCCGGTTTCACCCCGGACGTGCAGGTGCTGCTGACCATCACCCGCCTGGATTCGGGCAAGAACCAGCCGGCGATCCTGGATGCGCAATGGCGTGTACTGGACCGTCGTGGCCAAGTGCGTGACAACCGCATCGTTCACCTCGAACAGCCGCACCAAGGCAGCGAATCGGCTCAGGTGCAGGCCCAGGGGCAGTTGCTGCAGAAGCTCGCCGAGCAGCTCAGCAATACGGTCAAACCGCTGGCCAACCAGCCGGCCATCGCCGAGGAAGCGCCCCGCAAGCAGGCGGCGCCGGTACAGGTGAAGAAGGAGCCGGAGAAGTCGAAGATCCCGATGGCTTCACCGATCCGCACCGATATGGAAGTCTATCGGTTCTGATCCGCCAGCCATGAAAAAGCCCGCAGCGATGCGGGCTTTTTTATTGCCTCGGTCTTCGCCGGCATGCCGGCGAAGGGGTTCAGCCAATCATCAGCTGCGCGCGTCGCGATCGCGCAGGCCCAGCAGGTACAGCACGCCATCGAGCCCCAGCGTGGAAATTGCCTGCTTGGCCGACTGGCGCACCAGCGGCTTGGCGCGGAACGCCACACCCAGCCCGGCCAGCGACAGCATTGGCAGGTCGTTGGCGCCATCGCCCACGGCGATGGTCTGCTCCAGCTGCAGCCCTTCCTGATTGGCCAGCTGTTGCAGCAGCTCAGCCTTGCGCTGGGCGTCGACAATCGGCTCGACGGCCACGCCGGTCACTTTGCCATCGACCACTTCCAGCTCGTTGGCGAATACGTAGTCGATGCCCAGGCGCGCCTGCACCTGCTTGGCGAAGTAGGTGAAGCCACCGGAGAGAATGGCGGTCTTGTAGCCCAGGCGCTTGAGTTCGGCGAACAGGTGTTCGGCACCCTCGGTCAAGCGCAGCGACGCGCCGATCTGGTCGAGTACACCAACGTCCAGGCCCTTGAGCAGCGCCATGCGCTCCTTGAAGCTGGCGCGAAAATCCAGCTCGCCACGCATGGCACGCTCAGTGATCTCCGCCACCTGCTCGCCCACGCCAGCGGCCTTGGCCAGCTCGTCGATCACTTCGGCCTCAATCAGCGTGGAGTCCATGTCGAACACGGCCAGGCGGCGGTTGCGGCGGAACAGGTCGTCGCGCTGGAAGGCGATGTCGATGTTCAGTGCTTCGCACAGGGCAAAGAAGTCGGCACGCAGGGCCTGGGCATCGGTTGGTTCGCCACGCGCGGAAATTTCCAGTGCGGCCTTGCCGTTATCAGCATCGGCATCCAGCGCCACACGGGCGGACAGGCGCTCGATGCGCTCGATGGTCAGGCCGTACTGGCTGATGATCGCGCTGACCCGCTGCAACTGCTCCGGGGTGACCCGGCGGCTGAGCAGGGTGACGATATGGCGCGCCTCGCCCTGGCTGTCGGCCCAGTGCTGGTAATCGGCTTCGGAGATCGGCGTGTAACGCGCCTGCAGGTTCAGCTCGTGGGCCTTCGATTGCACGCTTTGCAGCAGCCCGGTGGCGACCTCGTTGTCGGGAATGTCGACCAGAATGCCGAACGACAGCGTGCCGTGCATCACCGCCAAACCGATGTCGAGGATGTTCACACCGCCCTGGAGCAGGACGCCGGTGATGGCAGCGGTAAGACCTGGACGGTCTTCACCAGTGATGTTGATCAGGACGATTTCGCGCAAGACCGGGCTCCGACTTCGATGAAAAATGCGCATTCTACCGATTTTCCGTGACCATCGGGCGCCAACGATACTTTGCCGACAAAACTCTGCTCGCTATACTGCGCAGCACTTTCTCGCCATTAAGAGCCGCGCTCTGTGAACCGGCCCACGCCCGTCAAAACCGACAACTTCTTCCTGATGATCTACCGAGCCCTCAGCCAGCGCCGAATCCCCCTGGCCCTGCGTATCGCCAGCCATAACATCTTCCTGGTGGCCCTGGCCCTGGTGATCTATGCCTGCGTGATGGGTTTGCAGTTCAAGCAGGCCATGCATGAGCAGGCCGATGCCGTTGGCCAGAGCCTGACCACGCAGACCGCCACCTCGGCCACCGAACTGCTGGTGTCCAACGACATCCTCAGCCTCAATGTGCTGCTCGGCAACCTGGTGAAGAACCCGCTGGTGGCGCACGCCGCCATCTACAGCGTGGACAACCGCATCCTCGCCGAGGCCGGCCAGCGCCCGCGCAACAGCCTGCTGGGCGAGGCAGAAGGGGTGTACCAGACCAAGATCACCTTCCAGGACGTGACCGCCGGCCAACTGCGCATCAGCCTGGACATGGGCCAGTTCCAGCAGCCGATGCTGATCAGCCTGCAGAGCATGGGCATCCTTGCCGCCATCCTGCTGGCGCTGGCCCTCACCCTGAGCCTGCGCCTGGGCCGTTTCATCTCCACCCCGCTGCTGCAACTGCGGGTCTGGCTGCGCGACCCGCATCCCTACACCCCGGCCATCGACCGCCAGGACGAAATCGGCGACCTGGCCCGCCAGCTGCACGCCCGCCTCGCGCCACCGCCGCCGCCGGAGCCTGAGGTCGAGGAAGAAGACGACTTCGACGACGCCCCGGTAGCGCCAAAGGCCGCCCCGCGCACCAGGCCCGCCGTGCACGAGGCTGAAGACGATGACGAAGCCTTTGCCGGCCTGATGGATGAAGAAACCGCCCCCGCCAAGCCGATCGCCGTCGAGTCGAACGAGCCCCAGAGCAGCGCCGTGCTGGCCGTCCAACTGGGCTCCCAGGAGCAACTGCGCCGCCTGCCGCGCACCCGCCTGGCCGAGCTGCTGGAACGCTACAACGACTGCCTCGACCAGGCTGCCTCGCTGTATGAAGGCGAAGTGCACACGCTGAGCGACGGCGGCACCCTGCTGCTGTTCCACAGCCGCGACTGTGGCGAGGACTACCTGACCAACGCCATCTGCTGTGGTGAGCTGCTGCGTGCCTTGGGCCATGCCCTGCAGATCGAAGTGGCCGACAGCGGCATCACCCTGCAACTGCAACTGGGCCTGGTGCTGGCCGATGACCTGCAAGGCCTGGACCAGGTCGACCTGCTGATGACCGAACAGGCACAGGACGCCTTGGCGCTGTCGCAGCACAGCCGCAACCTGCTGCTGGTGGAGCGGCGCATCAGCGACGATGCCCTGGTGCGCCAGCGTGCGCGCATCCGCCCGATCGCCAGCCCCGAGGGCGCGAGCTGCGTGGAGCGGTTGATGGAGCCGTACCCGTCGATGCTGGAGCGCCAGCTGGCACGGATGCACGAACGCCGCGCCTGATACGCCATGCACCAAAAGAAAAGGCCCTGCAGATGCAGGGCCTTTTTCATTGCGGCGTCGGATCAGGCCTGGGCTGGCTGCGCCAGCAGCTCACCCATGCGCACGGCAGACGCTGCGCCGAGGTTTTCAGCCCACTTCACCTGCTCTGGCCCGAACAGCACGATCGCCGTGGAGCCCAGCTTGAAGCGCCCCAGTTCGGCGCCTTTCTCCAGGTGGATCGGCGCGCGGCTTGCTTCGTCGTAGCGGAAGGTCTTGAGCTCGCGCTTCGGTGGCGTGACCAGGCCGGCCCAGACGGTCTCGATCGAGGCGACGATCATCGCGCCAACCAGCACTACCGCCATCGGCCCACGCTCGGTGTCGAACAGGCAGACCACACGCTCGTTGCGGGCGAACAGCTCGGGGACGTTCTCTGCGGTGGTCTGGTTGACCGAGAACAGCCGGCCCGGCACGTAGACCATCTCGCGCAGGGTGCCGGCCAGCGGCATGTGCACGCGGTGGTAGTCCTTGGGCGACAGGTAGATGGTGGCGAACTCGCCGCCCATGAAGGGGGCGGCCAGGGCCGGGTCGCCGCCCAGCAGCTCAAGGGCGCTGAAGCTGTGGCCCTTGGCCTGGAAGATGCGGCCATGCTCGATCGGGCCGAGCTGGCTGACCGCGCCGTCGGCCGGGCAGAGGATGGCGCCGGGGGTCTCGTCCAGCGGGCGGGCGCCGGGCTTGAGGGCACGGGTGAAGAAGGCGTTGAAGTGCTCGTAGGCAGTCAAGTCTTCGACCAGCGCTTCGGACATGTTGACCTGGTAGCGCTTGGCGAACCAGGCGGTGAAGGCATTCTTGAACCAGCGCGCGCGGCATTCGGCGACGCAGCCGGCCAGGCGCGACAGCAAGTGGTGCGGCAGCAGGTGCTGGCTGATGATGAACAAACGGGATTTCATTGAGCGTCCTTAAACTTCTACGGGCGTGTCGGGGTGGTTGCCCCATTCGCTCCACGAGCCGGCGTAAGCCTTGATGCGTGGGTAACCGAGGGCCTTGGCCACCAGGTAGGTGAAACCGGAGCGGCGGTGGGTCTGGCAGTGGGTGATCACTTCCTTGTCTGGGGTGATGCCCAGTTGTTCGAGCACTTCCCTGATGTCCTTGCGGATGCGCAGGTGGTCGTTCAGGTCCATGCCGGCGGTCCACTCGAAGTTGATCGCGCCGGGGATGTGCCCGCCCTTGGCAGCCAGGACTTTTTCGCCGCTGAACTCCTGCGGGCCGCGGGCGTCCCAGACCACCAGGTCGTCGGCGCCCAGGCGGCTTTGCAGGTATTCGCGGGTGGCGGTCGGCTCGCTGTGCAACTGCAGGCGTACCGGGGTGCTGGCAGGTGCCGGCGCCTCGGTGGACAGCTTGTCTGCCGGCCAGGCCTGGATGCCGCCGTTGAGGTAGTGGTAGTGCGGGTGGCCGATCACGTCGAGCAGCCAGATGAAGCGCCCGGCCCAGCCGCCCCCTTCATCGTCGTAGACCACATAGACGGCATCGTCGCGGTGGCCGAGCTCGCTGAACAGTTTCTCCAGGTCGCCCAGTGCCGGCAGCAGGCCGGGTGCTGGTGGTTGACCCAGCTGGGTGCGTTTGCCCTCGACGAAGCGGGCCCCTGGGATGTGCCCGCTGACGTAGCGATTGGCACTGCTCAGGTCGACCAGGATCAGCTCTGGCGAATCCAGGCGCGGTAGCAGGTCCTCGGCTTCGATCACCAGGGGCAAGCCGGAAAAGTCAGTCATCCACGGTCTCCAGGGTGGAAAGAGCAGCGATTGTAGCGCAAGGCTCAGGCATTGCGGTTGGCAAACACGGCCAGGGCGCGCTCGATGCATTGCGCGGTCTTGCCGAAGGCTTGCACGCTGACATCGGCCAGCGGCTTGCCGCCCTGGTCGACCACCGCCAGCATCAGCACCTGCTCGCCGACGGCCAGCGAGCGCAGCAGCAGGTGCTCGCTACGGAAGAACGCCCGCAACGGGGCCGGCAGCAGGGCGGCGAACTGGGCGTGGTTGTCGGGCGTCAGGCGCAGTTGCCCGGCTTTGCTCATCAGCTTTTGCAGCAGTTTGTTCTGCCCGATCGCCAGCGCCATGGCGTCAGCTTCCTTGGGCAGGCCGGCGGTCTGTTGCACGCGCAGGTAGTCGCTGGCCTTGTCCAGGCTCAGCAGCATGATGCGCTGCATGCCGCACGCCAGCAGCGCCTCGCGCGCCTGCGCGGCCAGGTGCACGGTGTTGGAGAACGGGCTTGGCTGGGCCAGCAGTTCCTGGCACAGCGTGCGCCAGTGCGCCAGCGTTTCGGCGCTGGGCGGCGGCGGGGTGAGCATGTCTGGGTGCGGGCGGCGCTGGTGCCAGGGCCAGATCAGCGCTTCTGCCGGGTGGAAGAGGGCGTGGCGCGCATGGTGGCGGGCACTGGCCGCGGTCTGTTGGTGGACCTGCTGCTGCACATCTTCCAGCGAGGTTTGCAGGTACAGCGCGGTCAGCAGTTGCCAGCGCAGCAGGTGCGGATTGTCCCAGCCGACCTGGGCCGCCAGCGCCAGGCCATTGGCGAGCAAGACGGTATTGGGTGGCTGGTTGAACCAGCGGCGCAGGGCCGGCTCTTCGTCCAGGCGCTGCTGTTGTGCCAGGGGCTCGGGTTCGCGGGCGATGGCCAGTACCTGGGCCAGTTGCTCGCGTTCGTCGATCAGCAGGCGATAGCCCTGGGTGACCCAGCCAGGCAGGCGCCAGTGCTCGGCCACGGCCTGGCACAGCGACATGATGCGCACGCCGAACAGTTCATGCTCGACCGTGGCTGCGTCCTCGCCTTTGTGGATAACCCGCAGCTCCCAGGTGTCCAGCAGTTTCGGGTAGGCCAGGGCCAGCGGCCACAGCGGCGAGAGGAACAGCAGGCTGCCCCAGTGGATGTCCTGCCACAGCCGCGCCAGGCGGCTGGCGAACAGGCCGTTGGCTTGTTGCGCGGCATGCTGGCTGATCAGCATGAACTGGCGCAGCACCGGCGGGATGTCGTCGCCGGGCAGGGTGGGCAGGCGGGCCAGCAGCTGGCTGGTACGCTCAAGGCCCAGGCGATTCAGGGCTACTTCAAGGCTTTCGGCGGGGTCGGCCTGGCTGGGGCTGGCCGGATGGTTGGCCTCGCGCATCACGCACAGCACCAGGGCGGGGCTGTCCTGCAGCAGTTCGGCGATCTCGCGCAGCGAGCGACGGCTGTCGGCGATGGCCTTGACCACCTGGTCGTGGCTCTCTTTCGGCACCGGCAGGCGCACCCCGTCGAGCAGCTTTACCCAGGCCTCTAGCGTCGCGGGAACCTTACTTGGCACCTTGGTTTCAATTGGCATTTTGACATCAGTCCGAACTGGCTTTTCGCGATGAGTGGCTATAGTCTGGCGCAGTTGTGCCGATAAGTAGAAGAAGAGTTTTAAAGCTCCCGTCCCCGACCCTGACCACGACAGCAAGTGCTTTGAACCTATGGCTAAAATTATCGGCATCATCGTCGTATTCGCGAGCGTGCTCGGCGGCTACGTGCTTTCCCACGGCAAGATCGCGGCGCTGATTCAGCCGTTCGAAGTGCTGATCATCGGCGGCGCCGCGTTCGGTGCGTTTCTTCAGGCCAACCCTGGCTACATGACCATGCATGTGGTCAAGAAGTCGCTGAAGATGTTCGGCAGCCGATTCACCCATACTTTCTACCTGGAAGTGCTGGGCCTGGTATACGAGATCCTCAACAAGAGTCGCCGCGAAGGCATGATGGCCATCGAAGGTGACATCGAAGACGCCGCCGCCAGCCCGATCTTCGCCAAGTACCCCGCCGTACTGGGCGATGAACGCATGACCGCCTATATCTGCGACTACCTGCGCATCATGTCCACCGGCAACATGGCTCCCCACGAGCTCGAAGGCCTGTTCGACATGGAACTGCTGAGCATGAAGGAAGAGCTGGAGCACCCGTCCCACGCGGTGAACGGCATCGCCGACGGCATGCCCGGCTTCGGTATCGTCGCGGCGGTACTGGGTATCGTGGTAACCATGGCGTCGCTGGGCGAAGGCGACCAGGCGTCGATCGGCCTGCACGTAGGTGCGGCGCTGGTCGGTACCTTCTTCGGTATTCTGGCCGCCTACGGCTTCTTCGGCCCGCTGGCCAAGTGCCTGGAGCACGATGCCAAGGAAGAGCTCAACCTGTACGAGTCGATCAAGGCTTCGCTGGTCGCTTCCGCCTCGGGCATGCCGCCTTCGCTGGCTGTCGAGTTCGGGCGCAAGGTGCTGTACCCCAAGCACCGTCCAAGCTTCGCCGAGCTGGAACAAGCGGTCCGCGGTCGCTAAGCCATGGAAAACAATCAGCCCATCATCATCAAGCGCGTAAAGCGCTTCGGTGGAGGCCACCATGGCGGCGCCTGGAAGATCGCCTTCGCCGACTTCGCCACGGCGATGATGGCGTTCTTCCTCGTGCTGTGGCTGCTTTCCACCGCCACGCCCGAGCAGAAGATCGCCATTGCCGGCTACTTCAAGGACCCGATCGGCTTCTCCGAAAGCGGCACGCCTTACATCATCGACCTGGGTGGCTCGCCACAGCTGGCCCCCGAGAAGACCATCAACCCCGAGACCAAGTCCGAGCCGACGCCTGATACCAGCATCCAGCTGGACAAGGACAAGGTCGAGACCATGGCCGAGCAGGTCGAGCGCGAGCGCCTGGAGCTGCTGCTGCAGGAGCTGCAGAACAAGGTCGAGGAAAACCCGCAACTGCAGAAGTTCAAGGACCAGATCCTGTTCGAGATCACCCAGGACGGCCTGCGCATCCAGATCATGGACGCCGAGAACCGGCCGATGTTCGACATTGGCAGTGCGCGGTTGCAGCCGTACTTCGAAGACATCCTGCTGGCCATGGCCGACACCATCAAGGCGGTGCCGAACAAGATCAGCATCAGTGGCCACACCGATGCCAAGCCGTACTCCGGTACCGGCGACTACGGCAACTGGGAGCTGTCGGCCAACCGTGCCAACGCCGCGCGTCGTGCGCTGGTCGCGGGTGGTTACCCGGATGAGCAGGTGGCGCGGGTGGTGGGGTACGCGTCGTCGTCGCTGTTCGACCGCAAGAATCCGTTCAACCCGGTCAACCGCCGTATCGACATCATCGTCCTGACCAAGAAGGCCCAGCGCACCATCGAGGGTGAGCAGGGTGAGCAGGGAACGCCTGAGGCCCAGCCGCAAGCGACGCCGCCGGCCCAGGGTGCGCCAGGCGCCGCCACTCCGGCGCCGCAGGACCCGATGCAGCCTCGCGAGTTGCGGCAAAAGCTGAATATCTTCGAGGATGGTGTGTTGAAGATGGACGAGCAGAAGAACCAGTAAACCGGTTGCTGCCAGACAGAACGCCCGTGATTGTCTATGCAGTCATGGGCGTTCTGCTTTGTGAAAGGCCTGTGGGAGCAACTGTCTTGTGTTGTCAGTGCTGGCCTCATCGCTGGCAAGCCAGCTCCCACAGGTACGATGCTGCCTCAAGTTTTCGCGATCTATGTGGGAGCGGGTTTACCCGCGAACACCGGCGAAGCCGGTGCCATGCATCGCGTCGCCTGCTTCGCGGGTGAACCCGCTCCCACAGGGCTTGTGAACCCGCCGCTCTGCCGCAGCCTCAGTAGCTGTCTTGCGGCAGGCTGGCGATGATCGAGCGGTAGCTGTTCATCCGCTGTTGCGTCACGCTGCCCTCGTCCAGTGCCTTGAGCAATGCACAGCCCGGTTCGCGGTCGTGCTTGCAGTCGCGGAAGCGGCAATGGCCGATCAGCTCGCGGAACTCGATGAAGCCATCTTCCACATCGTCACGGCTGACATGGCCCAGGCCGAACTCACGGATACCCGGGGAGTCGATCAGGTCGCCGCCGTTGGGGAAGTGATAGAGCCGCGCGGTGGTGGTGGTGTGGGTGCCCTGGCCCGACCATTCGGACAGGTCGCCGACGCGGGTGCCGGCGTCAGGCAGCAGGCTGTTGACCAGCGACGACTTGCCCACCCCCGACTGGCCGACGAACACACTGATATGGCCATCCAGCGTCTGTTGCAGGCGCTGCATGCCATCGCCCTGGTGGGCCGATACTTCCAGCAACGGGTAGCCGAGCCCGCGATACACCTCGAGCATGGCGTTGAGCGTCGGGGCGTTCTCGTCGTTGATCAGGTCGGCCTTGTTGAGCAGCAGCAGTGGGCGGATACCGGCATGCTCGGCGGCCACCAGGTAGCGATCGATCAGGTTGGGGTGCGGTTCCGGCGCGGGTGCGAAGACGATGACGATCAGGTCTACGTTGGCCGCCACCGGTTTGAGCTGGCCATGATTGTTCGGCCGGCACAGCTCGGTGCTGCGCGGCATCTGGGCGACGATCACGCCGATGCCCTGGTTGCCGGCGCGCCATACCACGCGATCGCCGGTGACCAGCGCCGGCAGGTTGGCCCGCAGGTGGCAGCGGAATACCTGGCCGGCGTCGTCGCCGTCCTGGGCCTCGACCTCGACCTGCACACCGAAGTGGGCGATCACCAGGCCCAACTGCTCCGGCCCCAGGTCGCCACCTTCGAGCTCTTGCAGTGCATGCTGCTCGCGTTTGGCGGCGCGGGCGGCGCGTTCACCTTGGATCTTTTCGATGCGCCAGTTCTGGCGGCGGTTGAGCTGGCGTTTGGCCATGAAGGTTCCGTATCGGCGGGGCAGTGAGAAAACCGCGGCAGTTTAGCATGGCCCGCCCACGCACCGCCTGGCTGGGCTAATATGACGGCCTATTCGAGGAGCACTTTCATGCAGAACCCACAGAACCTGATCTGGATCGACCTGGAAATGACCGGCCTGGACCCGGACAGCGACGTCATCATCGAGATGGCCACCATCGTCACCGACAGCGAGCTGAACACCCTGGCCGAAGGCCCGGTGATCGCCATTCATCACAGCGATGAAGTGCTGGCGCGCATGGACGAGTGGAACACCCGCACCCACGGCGGCTCGGGCCTGACCCAGCGTGTGCGCGAGAGCAAGATCAGCATGGCCGAGGCCGAGGCGCAGACCATCGCTTTCCTGGAGCAGTGGGTGCCCAAGGGCAAGTCGCCGATCTGCGGCAACAGCATCTGCCAGGATCGCCGCTTCCTGTACCGGCACATGCGCGGGCTGGAAAACTACTTCCACTACCGCAACCTCGACGTTTCCACGCTCAAGGAACTGGCCGCGCGCTGGGCGCCGGACGTGCGTGACAGCTTCAAGAAGGGCGGCACCCACCTGGCCCTGGACGACATTCGCGAGTCGATCGCCGAACTGCGTCACTACCGCGAGCACTTCATCAAGGTCTGAGCTTGTCGTGCGCCGACAATCGTCGGCGCGCCCTCTTTTGGTGCCCCGCGCGACTGGGTAGACTGCGCGCCTTTCCCGCACGGACCTGCACCATGTTGTTGATGCTCTACCTCATCGCCATCACCGCCGAAGCCATGACTGGCGCCCTGTCTGCCGGCCGTCGCGGCATGGACTGGTTCGGTGTGGTGCTGATTGCCTGTGTTACCGCCCTGGGTGGCGGTTCGGTGCGTGACGTGCTGCTCGGGCATTACCCGCTGACCTGGGTAAAACACCCGGAATACCTGGTGCTGACCAGTTTTGCCGCGCTGGTGACCATCTTCATCGCGCCGTTGATGCGCCATCTGCGCTCATTGTTCCTGGTGCTCGATGCCCTGGGGCTGGTGGCGTTCACCCTGATCGGCTGCATGACCGCACTGGAGATGGGGCAGGGCTTCCTGGTCGCCTCGATCAGCGGGGTGATCACCGGGGTGTTCGGCGGCATCCTGCGGGATATCTTCTGCAACGACATCCCGTTGGTGTTCCGGCGCGAGCTGTACGCCAGCGTGTCGTTCGCGGCGGCGTGGTTCTACCTGGGCTGCGTGTACTTCAAGGTGCCGGCCGAGCAGGCGATGCTGCTGACCCTGTTTGGCGGGTTCCTGGTGCGCTTGCTGGCGATCCGTTTCCACTGGGAAATGCCCAAGTTCCACTACAACGACCAGCAGTGAATGGTGCGCGGCTCCTGTGGAATGCAGGAGCTGTTCGGCTACTCGTGGGAGCGGGCTTGCCCCGCGATTGGATGCACCGGCTTCGCCGAGATCGCGGGGCAAGTCGCATCGGCGCACCGCCGCTCCCACGTACCGACGCTTTCACGTTGTGCGATTGCGCACGCCGAAAGGCTGAATGATTGCCTACAGGGCGCCGTGCCGCCCCAGCGCCCATTCCACATGCTCGCGCACCAACGCCGACGGGTCATTGCGCCGCGCTTTCAGCGCCTCTACAACCGGGATCGTGGTGGGCGCGTTGCCCAGCCCCACCGCCAGGTTGCGGGAAAACCGCTCATACCCTGCGCGCCGCAACGGCGAGCCTTCGGTGCTGCCGAGAAAGCGCTTTTCATCCCACAGGAACAGCTCGGCCAACTCGACGTTGTCCAGGCCGCGCCGCGGCATGAAGTCATCCTCGGTGGTGGTCTTGGCGAAGCGGTTCCATGGGCAGACCAGCTGGCAGTCGTCGCAGCCGAACACCCGATTGCCGATCAGTGGGCGCAGCTCCACGGGAATGGCGTGGCGCAGCTCGATGGTCAGGTAGGAAATGCAGCGCCGTGCATCGAGCTGGTAAGGGCCGACGAAGGCCTGGGTCGGGCAGATGTCCAGGCAGGCCTGGCAGCGGCCACAGTGGTCGCTGCCCTGCACGCCGTCGATCGGCAGCGGCAGGTCGACGAACAGTTCGGCGAGGAAGAAGTAGCTGCCGGCCTTGCGGTTGAGCAGCAAGGTGTTCTTGCCGATCCAGCCCAGGCCGGCCTCCTGCGCCAGGGCTTTCTCCAGCACCGGGGCGCTGTCGACGAAGGCACGGTAGCCGAACGGGCCGATGGCCTCCTGGATGCGGTCGGCGAAGTGCTGCACGCGCTTGCGCACCAGCTTGTGGTAGTCGCGGCCCAGGGCGTAGCGCGCGATATAGGCTTTTTCCGGCTGGGCCAGGCGTTGCGCCATCTGCGTGTCGCCCGGCAAGTAGTCCATGCGCAGCGAGATCACCCGCAGGGTGCCGGGGATCAGCTCGGCGGGGCGCGAACGCTTGGTGCCGTGCTCGCCCATGTATTCCATCTCGCCCTGGTAGCCGGCCGCGAGCCAGCGCTGCAGGTGCTGTTCGTGCTCGCCAAGGTCCACGCCGGCGATGCCGACGTGGGCAAAACCGAGTTCCTGGCCCCAATCCTTGATCGATTGGGCCAATGTGTTGATGTCTGGAAGCGTGGCGGGCATGGATGGGCAAGGCATTACGGGTGTAGGTGCGTATAATTCTGCCAGACATCGGAGCCTTTGACCCCATGCCTCAGACCAAACACCCCGGTAATACCCCGCAACCGCTCAATCGGCTGACCCTGGCCGGCCTGCCGCCGCGTGCTGCTGGCGCCCACAAGGGTGACTTCGGCCACGTGCTGGTGGTCGGTGGCGACCTGGGTACCGGCGGGGCGGTGATGCTCAGTGCGCAAGCCGCGCTGCGTTGTGGCGCCGGCCTGGTCAGTGTGGCCACGCGTCCCGAACATGTCGCTGCCGGGCTGGCCCGTCTGCCCGAGGCCATGTGGCTGGGCGTGAGTTCGGCCAATCAGTTGATGGGGCCGCTGGAGCGTGCCTCGGTGCTGGTGGTCGGGCCAGGGCTGGGGCAGGCGGCCTGGGGGCGCAGCCTGTTGTCGGCGGTGGCCAATGCGCACCTGCCGCAAGTCTGGGATGCCGATGCGCTCAACCTGCTGGCGCGGTCGCCGCTGGCGCTGCCCAGCGGCAGCGTGCTGACCCCGCACCCGGGGGAGGCGGCGCGCCTGCTGGGGATCTCCACCGAAGCGGTGCAGGCCGACCGGCCCGGTGCCGCGCGCAAGCTGGCGCGCAAATATGCCAGCGTCTGTGTGCTCAAGGGCGCCGGTACGCTGGTGGCTGACCCTGCCGGGCAGCTGGCGCTGTGCGATCACGGTCATCCGGCCATGGCCGGCGCGGGGCTGGGGGATGTGCTCACCGGGGTGTTGGCGGCGCTGCTGGCCCAAGGGCTGGACGCCTGGCAGGCAGCCTGCCTGGGGGTGTGGCTGCATGCCCGTGCCGGCGAACGGCTGGGGGTTGAGGGAAGAGGCCTGGCAGCCAGCGATCTGGTTGCGGTCATTAGAGAATTGTTGGAGGAACATTCAGCGTGTCTGGCATAACCCTGTTTTTGGCCGATGAAGAGGCCACCGTCGACTTCGGCGCGAAGCTGGCTGAAGTGACCGGCGGTCATGGCGTGATCTTTCTCGAGGGCGACCTGGGCGCCGGCAAGACCACCCTGTCCCGCGGCCTGATCCGTGGCCTGGGCCACACCGGCCCGGTCAAGAGCCCGACCTTCACCGTGGTCGAACCCTACGAGATCGGCGACATTCGCGCTTTTCACTTCGACCTGTATCGCCTGGTCGATCCGGAAGAGCTTGAATTCATGGGGATTCGCGATTACTTCGAGGGCGACGCCCTGTGCCTGTTCGAGTGGCCCGATAAAGGTGCGGGCGTTTTGCCAAAGCCCGACCTGACCATTACCATAAGCCCGCAAGCGGGCGGGCGCTCGCTGAACCTGTCGCCGCAGGGGGCACGCGGCGAAGCCTGGTGTGCCGATCTGGCCAAGAAAATCAAACAGTAAGTGGGGAAAGGTATGCGCATACGCGCACTGGTCGCTGTCGTTGGGCTGCTGCTGACAACGGTGACCGTTGACGCTCTGGCGGCGGTCACTCAAGTCAAGAGCGTGCGCCTGTGGCGTGCGCCGGACAACACGCGGTTGGTCTTCGACCTGTCCGGGCCTGTACAGCACAGCGTCTTCACCCTGACCGCGCCGGATCGCCTGGTCATCGATATCAACGGTGCCACCCTGGGTGGGCCGCTGAACGTGGCCACCTCGAACACGCCGATCAACAGCATGCGGTCGGCCCAGCGCACGCCAACCGACCTGCGCGTGGTGATCGACCTTAAAAAGGCCGTATCGCCCAAGAGCTTCACCCTGGCGCCGAATGCCCAGTACGGCAACCGCCTGGTGGTCGACCTGTACGACCAGGAAGCCGACGCCATCGCCGCCAGCAACCCGACACCGCCTCCTGCAGTGCAGCCCCCTGCGACCACGCCGGCGGTGCCGGTGACCCCGGTGCAACCCGCGATCAAGCTGCCACCGGCACCTGCCGGCAAGCGCGACATCGTCGTGGCCATCGACGCCGGCCACGGTGGCGAAGACCCGGGCGCCTCGGGCTCGCGCGGGCAGCACGAGAAAGACATCGTGCTCGACATCGCCAAGGAACTGCAGCGTCAGATCAACAGCGAGAAAGGTTACCGCGCCGAGCTGACCCGTACCGGCGACTACTTCATCCCGTTGCGCAAACGCACCGAGATCGCCCGCAAGAAGGGCGCTGACCTGTTCGTCTCGATTCACGCCGATGCCGCGCCGTCCAAAGCCGCCTTTGGTGCCTCGGTATTCGCCCTGTCCGACCGCGGCGCCACCTCCGAGACCGCGCGCTGGCTGGCCGACACGGAAAACCGTTCCGATCTGATCGGCGGCGCCGGCAACGTCAGCCTCGACGACAAGGACCGCATGCTCGCCGGGGTACTGCTCGACCTGTCGATGACCGCCACCCTCAGCTCCAGCCTCAACGTTGGGCAAAAGGTGCTGGGCAACATGGGCCGGGTCACACCCCTGCACAAGCAGCGCGTCGAGCAGGCTGGGTTCATGGTGCTGAAGTCGCCGGACATTCCATCGATCCTCGTTGAAACCGGGTTCATCTCCAATGCCAATGAGGCGGCCAAACTGGCCACGCGCAGCCACCAGCAGGCGCTGGCCCGTTCGATCCATACCGGCGTGCGCCAGTTCTTCCAGCAGAACCCGCCCCCGGGCACCTACATCGCCTGGCTGCGTGACAGCGGCAAGATTGCCCAGGGCCCGCGCGATCACACCGTGCGCCCCGGCGAAACCCTGGCGATGATCGCCGTGCGCTACCAGGTCAGCGTTGCCAGCCTGCGCAGCAGCAACGGCCTGAAGACCGATGAGCTGAAAGTCGGCCAGCACCTCGACATTCCGGGCACTACCCTGGCGTCGCAACAATGAATGGCGGTTCGCGCATCCAGCTGCTCAGCCCGCGGCTGGCCAACCAGATCGCCGCGGGTGAGGTCGTCGAGCGCCCGGCCTCGGTGGCCAAGGAGCTGCTGGAGAACAGCCTCGACTCAGGCGCCCGGCGTATCGAGGTCGAGGTCGAGCAGGGCGGCGTGAAGCTGCTGCGGGTACGTGACAACGGCAGCGGCATTGCCCCGGACGACCTGCCGCTAGCCCTGGCGCGCCATGCCACCAGCAAGATCCGTGAACTGGAAGACCTCGAAGGCGTGCTCAGCCTGGGCTTTCGCGGTGAGGCCCTGGCCTCGATCAGCTCGGTGGCCCGCCTGACCCTGACCTCGCGCACCGCCGACGCCGGCGAAGCCTGGCAGGTAGAGACCGAAGGCCGCGACATGCTCCCGCGCGTGCAGCCAGCCGCGCACCCGGTCGGCACCTCGGTGGAGGTGCGTGACCTGTTCTTCAATACCCCGGCCCGGCGCAAGTTCCTCAAGGCCGAGAAAACCGAATTCGATCACCTGCAGGAAGTCATCCGGCGCCTGGCGCTGGCGCGTTTCGACGTGGGCTTCCACCTGCGCCACAACGGCAAAACCATCTTCAGCCTGCACGAGGCGGCCGACGAGATGGCCCGGGCGCGGCGCGTGGGTACCATCTGTGGCCCGGGCTTCCTCGAGCAGGCCTTGCCGATCGACGTCGAACGCAACGGCCTGCGCTTGTGGGGCTGGGTAGGCCTGCCGACGTTTTCGCGCAGCCAGGCAGACCTGCAGTACTTCTTCGTCAATGGCCGCGCGGTGCGCGACAAGCTGGTCGCCCACGCGGTGCGCCAGGCCTACCGCGACGTGCTGTTCAACGGTCGGCACCCGACCTTCGTGCTGTTCCTTGAACTCGACCCGACCGGTGTCGACGTCAACGTGCATCCGACCAAGCACGAAGTGCGCTTCCGCGAAGGGCGGATGGTCCACGATTTCCTCTATGGCACCCTGCACCGGGCCCTGGCTGATGTACGGCCTGAGGACCAGCTTGCGGCTCCCGCGGCAACCGCCGAACTGATTCGCCCGAGCGGCCAGCAGGCCGGGGAATTCGGCCCCCAGGGCGAAATGCGCCTGGCGTCGCCGGTACTGGAGCAGCCCCAGGGCGAGGCGCGTCAGTCGTTCTCCTCGGGCGGCGCGGGTGCGGGTTATCAGTACCAATACACCCCGCGCCCGTCCCAGCCGCTCGCTGCCGGTGAGGCCCAGGCGGTCTACCGCGAGTTCTATGCGCCGCTGGACAACGCCACGGCCACGTCGGGAGCCTTGCCGGACAGCCAGGGTGATATCCCCCCACTGGGCTATGCCCTGGCCCAGCTCAAAGGCATCTACATCCTGGCCGAGAACGCCATCGGCCTGGTGCTGGTGGACATGCATGCCGCCCACGAGCGGATCATGTACGAGCGCCTCAAGGTGGCCATGGCCAGCGAAGGCCTGAGCGGCCAGCCGCTGCTGGTGCCGGAGTCGCTGGCGCTGAGCCAGCGCGAGGCCGACTGCGCCGAAGAGCACGCTCAGTGGTTCCAGCGCCTGGGCTTCGAGCTGCAGCGCCTGGGCCCGGAAACCCTGGCGATCCGGCAGATCCCGGCGCTGCTCAAGCAGGCCGAGGCCAACCGCCTGGTGCAGGACGTACTCGCCGACCTGATGGAGTACGGCAGCAGCGACCGTATCCAGGCGCACCTGAACGAATTGCTCGGGACCATGGCCTGCCACGGTGCGGTGCGCGCCAACCGGCGCCTGGCGATCCCGGAAATGAACGCCCTGCTGCGCGACATGGAGAACACCGAGCGCAGCGGCCAGTGCAACCACGGCCGGCCGACCTGGACCCAGATGGGCCTGGATGACCTGGACAAGCTGTTCCTGCGGGGGCGATGAAATGAGCATGAAACCCCCGGCGATATTCCTCATGGGCCCGACGGCGGCCGGCAAGACCGACCTGGCCATCGAGCTGACCAAGGTGCTGCCGTGCGAGCTGATCAGTGTCGATTCGGCGCTGGTCTATCGCGGCATGGATATCGGTACTGCCAAACCTTCGAAAGAGGTGCTGGCCGCCCATCCGCATCGGCTGATCGACATCCTCGACCCGGCCGAGAGCTATTCGGCGAAGCAGTTCTGCACCGATGCGCTCGAGGCCATGGCCGAGATCACCGCGCGCGGCAAGATCCCGCTGCTGGTCGGCGGCACCATGCTTTATTACAAGGCTTTGATCGACGGCCTGGCCGACATGCCGCCAGCCGATGCAAGGGTGCGCGCCGAACTTGAGGCCCAGGCCGGCGAGCTGGGCCTGGCCGAGTTGCATCGCCAGCTGGCCGAGGTGGACCCCGAATCGGCGGCGCGCATCCATCCGAATGACCCGCAGCGCCTGATTCGCGCGCTTGAGGTGTACCGGGTGAGCGGCGAAAGCATGACCGCCCACCGCCAGCGACAATTCGCCGAAAGTCGCGGCGCAGACGCAGGCGTGAGCGGGCATTTGCCCTATACTGTCGCCAGCCTGGCCATAGCGCCTACAGATCGTCACATTTTGCATGAGCGAATTGCGTTACGATTTTCGCAGATGCTGGAACAGGGCTTCGTCGACGAGGTCCGATCGCTGCGAGCCAGAAGTGACTTGCACGCCGGGCTGCCGTCTATACGGGCAGTGGGGTATCGGCAGGTCTGGGATTACCTGGACGGCCAGCTAACTGAGAATGAGATGCGTGAACGCGGTATCATTGCCACGCGTCAGTTGGCCAAGCGCCAATTCACCTGGTTGCGCGGTTGGTCCGACGTGCACTGGCTGGATAGCCTGGCCTGCGACAATCTGTCCCGCACCTTGAAATACCTAGGGGCCGTCTCCATATTGAGCTGAGTCCCTGCTTATTGCCGTCTATTCTTGCGAAAGGCGGCAGCAATTACTGATTTTTCTTGTTTTTTACTATTGATCCTTACAGGAGTGCGGCATATGTCAAAAGGGCATTCGCTACAAGACCCTTACTTGAACACCTTGAGAAAAGAAAAGGTCCCGGTTTCGATCTATCTGGTCAACGGGATCAAGTTGCAGGGCCAGATTGAATCGTTCGACCAGTTCGTCGTGCTGCTGAAGAACACCGTCAGCCAGATGGTCTACAAGCACGCGATTTCGACTGTCGTACCTGCCCGTCCAGTTCGTCTGCCCAGCCCGACCGATGGCGAGCATGGCGATAGCGAGCAAGGCAACGCTTGAAAATAGTAGGAGCCTGCATTGTTCTTTGAGCGCCACGGTGGTGGTGAGCGAGCGCTGCTCGTTCACTTGGAAGGTCAGAACCCTGAGGCGCGCGAAGACCCGCAGGAGTTTCAGGAGCTGGCGCTGTCGGCCGGAGCCGAGATCGTTACACTGGCGACAGTGTCACGGCATCAGCCCACCGCCAAGTTTCTGATCGGTAGCGGCAAGGTCGAGGAATTGCGCGACCTGGTCAAAGCCGAAGAAGTTGACCTGGTGATTTTCAATCACACCCTCACGCCCAGCCAGGAACGTAACCTCGAACGCGTTTTCGAGTGTCGCGTGCTGGATCGTACCGGGCTTATTCTCGATATCTTCGCCCAACGGGCGCGTACTCACGAAGGCAAGCTGCAGGTCGAACTGGCCCAGCTCGAGCACATGAGCACGCGGCTGGTACGCGGCTGGACTCACCTTGAGCGGCAAAAGGGCGGTATCGGCCTGCGCGGCCCAGGTGAAACCCAGCTGGAAACCGACCGCCGTCTGTTGCGGGTGCGCCTGCGCCAGATCAAGGGCCGCCTCGAGAAGGTGCGCAGCCAGCGCGAGCAGGCCCGTCGTGGGCGCAAGCGTGCCGACATCCCGTCCGTGTCGCTGGTGGGTTACACCAACGCCGGCAAGTCGACCCTGTTCAACGCCCTCACACAGTCCGAGGTCTATGCCGCGGACCAGCTGTTCGCCACCCTCGACCCTACGCTGCGCCGGCTTGAACTGGCCGACCTTGGGCCGATCGTGCTGGCCGACACCGTGGGTTTCATCCGCCATCTGCCGCACAAGCTGGTCGAGGCATTTCGGGCTACGCTCGAAGAGTCGAGCAACTCCGACCTGCTGCTGCACGTGATCGACGCCCATGAGCCCGAGCGCATGGAGCAGATCGAGCAGGTCTTGGCGGTGCTGGGCGAGATTGGCGCTGAAGGCTTGCCGATCCTCGAGGTGTATAACAAACTCGACCTGCTCGAAGATGTCGAGCCGCAGATCCAGCGCGATGCCGACGGCAAGCCGCAGCGGGTCTGGGTATCGGCACGTGATGGACGAGGCCTGGAGCTGGTTGGCCAGGCAGTTGCCGAATTGCTGGGGGATGATCTTTATGTCGGAACCCTGTGCCTGGAGCAGCGATTTGCCCGCTTGCGCGCGCAATTCTTCGCGTTGGGTGCCGTGCAGAGTGAAGAGCATGATGAAGAAGGGCGCAGCCTGCTGAGCGTGCGACTGCCCAGGGTCGAGTTGAATCGCCTGGTCAGCCGCGAAGGCATGGAGCCGCAAGTGTTTGTCGAGCAACACACTTTGCAATAAATGCTCGTCGAGGTCGCCGGGCAGCAGTGACAGGCATTCTGTAGCATTGGACGGCGCGCCGTGGGCGCGTCTTTGCTTTATCAGATGGAGAGCGCTATGGCTTGGAACGAGCCGGGTGGCAACTCGAACAATCAGGATCCCTGGGGCGGTCGTCGCGGTGGCGGTGGCGGCGGTGGCGACAAGAAAGGTCCACCGGATCTGGACGAGGCCTTCCGCAAGCTGCAGGACAGCCTGAACGGCATGTTCGGCAGTGGCAAGAAGCGCGGTGGCAACAGCGACCGCAATATCGGCAAAGGTGGCGGCCTGGGCCTGCTGGGCGTAGGCCTGGCGGTGCTGGCGGCGATCTGGCTGTACAACGCCGTGTACGTGGTGGACGAGCAGGAGCAGGCAGTCGTGCTGCGCTTCGGCAAGTACTACGAGACCGTCGGCCCCGGCTTGAATATCTATTTCCCGCCGATCGACCGCAAGTACATGGAAAACGTGACCCGTGAACGGGCCTACACCAAGCAGGGCCAGATGCTCACCGAAGACGAGAACATCGTCGAAGTGCCGCTGACCGTGCAGTACCGCATCAGCAACCTGCAGGACTTCGTGCTCAACGTCGACCAGCCGGAAGTCAGCCTGCAGCATGCGACCGACAGCGCCCTGCGCCACGTGGTGGGTTCCACCTCGATGGACCAGGTGCTGACCGAAGGCCGTGAGCAGATGGCCGTGGACATCCGTGAGCGTCTGCAGCGTTTCCTCGACACCTACCGGACCGGTATCACCGTGACCCAGGTCAACGTGCAGAGCGCGGCAGCCCCGCGTGAAGTGCAAGAGGCCTTCGACGACGTGATCCGTGCCCGTGAAGACGAGCAGCGTGCCCGCAACCAGGCCGAATCCTACGCCAACGGCGTGGTACCGGAAGCCCGTGGTCAGGCGCAGCGCATCATCGAGGACGCCAACGGCTACCGCGATGAAGTCATCGCCCGCGCCAAGGGTGAGGCCGATCGCTTCACCAAGCTGGTCGCCGAGTATCGCAAGGCGCCAGAGGTTACCCGTCAGCGCCTGTACCTCGAGACCATGCAGGAGGTGTACAGCAACTCCAGCAAAGTCCTGGTGGCAACCAAGGATGGGCAGAACAACCTGCTCTACCTGCCGCTGGACAAGATGGTCGAAAGCGGTCGCAACAGCACTGCGGTTCCCGCCAGCAGCGTGTCGTCGTCGGCCAATGACGCCGCCGCGCGTGCCGCCCAGGACCTGCAACAACAACCGCCGCTGCGTTCCAGGGAGAGCCGCTGATGAGCAATAAATCGCTGTTCGCCCTGATTGGCGCCGTGGTGCTGGCGATCGTCGCCTGGAACTGCTTCTACATCGTTTCGCAAACCGAACGCGCGGTATTGCTGCAGTTTGGTCGCGTGGTCAAGGCCGATGTCCAGCCTGGCCTGCATGTGAAGGTGCCGTACGTGAACCAGGTGCGCAAGTTCGACGCTCGCCTGATGACCCTCGACGCCCCAACCCAGCGTTTCCTGACGCTGGAGAAGAAAGCAGTGATGGTCGACGCCTACGCCAAGTGGCGCGTCAAGGACGCCGAGCGCTTCTATACCGCTACCTCGGGTATGAAGCAGATCGCCGACGAGCGCCTGTCGCGTCGTCTGGAAAGCGGCCTGCGTGACCAGTTCGGTAAACGCACCCTGCACGAAGTGGTGTCGGGTGAGCGTGACGCACTGATGGCTGACATCACCGCCTCGCTGAACCGCATGGCCAGCAAGGAGTTGGGTATCGAAGTGGTCGACGTTCGCGTCAAGGCCATCGACCTGCCCAAGGAAGTCAACCGCAGCGTGTTCGACCGCATGAGCACCGAGCGCGAGCGTGAAGCCCGCGAGCACCGCGCCAAGGGTAACGAGCTGGCCGAAGGCATCCGTGCCGACGCCGATCGTCAGCGCCGCGTGCTGCTGGCCGAAGCGTATCGTGAGGCGGAAGAGACCCGCGGTGATGGCGATGCCCAGTCGGCTGCCATCTATGCCAAGGCCTACACCCAGGACGCCGATTTCTACGCGTTCTACCGTAGCCTGCAGGCCTACCGCGAGAGCTTCTCCAGCAAGAGCGACGTGCTGGTCCTGGACCCGAAGAACGAGTTCTTCCGTTTCCTGGACAAGAGCAAGCCCTGAGGTTGCTCTCATGATGGGCGCGCCCCGCCCGGCAGCTAAAATGCCTGGCGGGGTGCATCCTGAATGAAAAGGGGTGTATGATGCGGCAGCCGGGAAATTCCCGGCTTTTTTGCGTCTGTAAGGTTGATTGGCCGATGAAACGGCCCCGGCGCAAGGTATTCAAGGGTGTTGGTAACGGTGGCTGCGCTGGGTTCGGTCCTGCCCGCTGCTGTCCGCCAGGGCCCGTTTCACTCAAGGCTAGCCCGCAGGGTGGCCGCCCGGACCAAAGGGGAAATGGCGTAATGGCAACGGTAGACCGCTGGCTTCTGCCAGATGGCATCGAGGAAGTACTGCCACCTGAGGCTGCGCGCATCGAGATCGCGCGTCGGCAGGTGTTGGACCTGTTCCAGAGCTGGGGTTACGAGCTGGTGGTCACCCCCCATATCGAATACCTGGAGTCGCTGCTGACCGGTGCCGGTGCGGACCTGGACGAGCGCACCTTCAAGGTTGTCGATCCGCAGTCCGGCCGCCTGATGGGTTTCCGCGCCGACTTCACCCCGCAGGTGGCGCGTATCGATGCTCACACCCTGCGCCGCGAAGGCCCGAGCCGCCTGTGCTATGCCGGTAGCGTGCTGCACGCCCAGCCACGCGCGCTGTCCACCTCGCGCAGCCCGATCCAGTTGGGCGCCGAGTTGTACGGCGACGCCAGCCCCACCAGCGATGTCGAAGTCATCAGCCTGATGCTCGCCACGCTGCAACTGACCGACGTGGCGGATGTGCACATGGACCTCGGCCATGTCGGCATCTACCGTGGCCTGGCCCGCGCCGCCAACCTGTCGGGTGACGTCGAGCAGCAGCTGTTCGACGCCCTGCAGCGCAAGGCTGTCGATGAGGTTCAGGCGCTGACCGCCAACCTGCCGCAGGACCTTGGCAACATGCTGCGCGCCCTGTGCGAGCTGTGCGGTGGACGCGAAGTGCTGGCCGAGGCCCGTGTGCGCCTGGGCCGAGCCCCGGCCAGCGTGCTGGCTGCGCTGGACGACCTGCTGGCGATCGCTGATCGTCTGGCCTCGCGCTACCCGGATCTGCCGCTGTACTTCGACCTCGGCGAGCTGCGCGGCTACCACTATCACACCGGCGTGGTGTTCGCCGTGTTCGTGCCTGGCGAGGGTCAATCGATCGCCCAGGGCGGGCGTTACGACGACATCGGCGCCGACTTCGGTCGGGCACGCCCGGCTACCGGTTTCTCCACGGATTTGAAGACCCTGGTCACACTGGGGCGAGCGGAGGTCGTACTCCCGGCTGGCGGCATCTGGATGCCCGACAGCGGTGATGCGGCCCTCTGGCAGCAAGTCTGCCAGTTGCGCAACGAGGGCCAGCGTGTGGTCCAGGCTCTGCCTGGCCAGCCGCTGAGTGCTGCCCTTGAGGCGGATTGTGATCGGCAATTGATTCAGCAAGACGGGCGCTGGCAGGTTCTGCCGCTGACCCATTGAGATTCTTCGCCGGCGATGGGCCGGCAACCAAGTTTGCGTGAATGAGGACAAGTGTTATGGGTAAGAATGTCGTCGTCCTGGGCACCCAGTGGGGTGATGAGGGCAAAGGCAAGATCGTCGATCTGCTGACCGAACATGCTGCCGCCGTCGTGCGCTACCAAGGTGGCCACAACGCGGGTCACACCCTGGTGATCAACGGTGAGAAGACCGTTCTGCACCTGATTCCGTCGGGCATCCTGCGTGAAGGCGTACAGTGCCTGATCGGCAACGGCGTGGTCGTTGCCCCGGATGCGCTGATGCGCGAAATCACCAAGCTGGAAGAGAAGGGTGTACCGGTGCGCGAGCGTCTGCGCATCAGCCCGGCTGCCCCGCTGATCCTGTCGTACCACGTGGCCCTCGATCAGGCCCGTGAAAAAGCCCGTGGCGAAGCCAAGATCGGCACCACCGGCCGTGGCATCGGCCCAGCCTACGAAGACAAGGTCGCGCGCCGCGGCCTGCGTGTGGGCGACCTGTTCCACCGCGAGCGCTTCGCCGCCAAGCTCGGTGAGCTGCTGGACTACCACAACTTCCAGCTGGTGAATTACTACAAAGAGCCGGCCATCGACTTCCAGCAGACCCTGGACGAGTGCATGGCCTACGCCGAGCAGCTCAAGCCGATGATGCTCGACGTTACCGCCGAGCTGCACAACCTGCGCCGCGCCGGCAAGGACATCATGTTCGAAGGCGCCCAGGGCTCGCTGCTGGACATCGACCACGGTACCTACCCGTACGTCACCAGCTCCAACACCACCGCTGGCGGCATTTCCACCGGTTCCGGCGTTGGCCCGATGTACCTGGACTACATCCTCGGCATCACCAAGGCCTACACCACCCGTGTCGGTTCCGGTCCATTCCCGACCGAACTGTTCGACGAAACCGGCGCCACCCTGGCCAAGCGTGGTCACGAGTTCGGTTCCACCACCGGCCGCGCCCGTCGTTGCGGCTGGTTCGATGCGGTAATCCTGCGTCGCGCCATCGACGTCAACAGCATCTCGGGCATCTGCCTGACCAAGCTGGACGTACTGGACGGCCTGGAAACCATCAACATCTGCGTGGGCTACAAGAACGAGAACGGTGCCGTCATTGACGCACCTTCCGATGCCGACAGCTACATCGGCCTGGAGCCGGTGTACGAAGAGATGCCAGGCTGGAGCGAGTCGACCCTGGGCGTTAAAACCCTGGAAGAACTGCCACAGGCCGCGCGCGATTACATCAAGCGCATCGAGGAGCTGGTCGGCGCGCCGATCGACATCATCTCGACTGGCCCGGACCGCAACGAGACCATCGTGCTGCGTCATCCGTTTGCCTGATCAGATAGCCGTTAGCTGACTGAGCGCCGCGTTCCCGCAAGGGTTCGCGGCGTTTTTGTTTCTATGTGGCGCCACTGCCAAGTATCTGTGGGAGCGGGTTTATCGAAGCGTCGAACCGCCGCGAATGCGGCGGTGAATCCAGCATTGCATTCGCGGGTAAACCCGCTCCCATAGGGATGTCGCTTTGCTTCCAGCTCTGTCGCAGGTATTGATGCCACCTGGCATGGCATTTTTACCTGCTGCCTTCGGCACAACCCTTGCTGTAAGAAGTTTCCGTAGATGCCATCAAAGTAATGGCGCCAGAAACACGAGGGTTACAACGTGTCTGCCATCCTTTCACTGTTACGAAGCCGCCTGTTACGGCCTGTGTTTGTTGCGCTTGGTATCGCTCTTCTGGTGCAGGTGCTGGTCGCCGTTGCACTGACGCGGAGCACGGTCACCGCCCTGGAGGCCGATTTGGGCGAGCGCCTGGGGCATGACAGCCAGAAACTGGCCGCAGAACTGGAACAGGCCGGCCAGGATGTACGCGCCGGGCTCGACAGCCTCTCTGCCAGTACCCGCCAGCGCCTGAGTGCCGGCCTTTCCGAGCGGCTGCAAAGCGAGCAGCAGCAACTGCGCGCCACCCTGGAAAAGAACCTCAAGGACTCGGCCAACGACATGGCCGAACTCTTGGCGTCGGTTGCGCCGCGCGCCATCTGGGATAACGACGTGCCAATGCTGTCGGACTTCGCCCGGCGCGCCCAGCGCAACCCCAACGTGCTGTTTGTGATCTATGACGACGCCCAGGGCCAGCACCTGACCCGCTACCTCAACCGGCAGAACCCGATCAACCAGGCACTGATGGACAAGGGCCAGGGCGAGCGGGCGCTGGACAAGGTGCTGGATGCGGCGCGCAAGGACCCTTCGGTGTACTTCGTTGAAGCGTCCATCAGCCCCAATGGCGCCGAGATCGGCAAGGTGCTGATGGGTGTTTCCACGGCGGGCGTCGATCAGGAACTCAAGGCGCTCGACCAGCGTTTTGCCGCGTTGATCGGCAGTGGTGAGCAGTTGGTTGGCGACAGCCTGGTGGCCGCCGCCGCCGACAGTGGCAAGGCCCTGCGCGCCCGCCTGGAAACCGCCCAGAACAGCGCCACGGCAATGCAGGCCAATACCGCGCAGACCGTGCGTGACGCCGCCGGCGAGTTGCGCTGGCGGATCGGTCTGGGCCTGGTGCTGGTCGGGCTGGGGGTATTGCTGGTGGTCGCCGTGGTGCTTGGGCGCCGGGTGCTCAGCAAGCTGCGCCTGCTGATTACCGCGCTCAACGACCTGGCTGCGGGTGAGGGCGACCTTACCAAGCGTGTGACCCTCGACAGCCGCGACGAGATCGGCGACATGGCTTCGGCGGTCAACCGCTTCGTCGACAAGCTGCAGCCCATCGTGCGTGAGGCCGGTGAGGTGGCCCAGCGCACTGGCGTGGAGATCGGCAGCATGACCCAGCGCAATGCCGGGGCCGATGCTGCGGCGGCGCTGCAGCGCGATGAAGTGGCCGCCAGCCTGCGCGACCTGTCGAGCATGGCCGACGAGGCCCAGGCCGAAAGCCATGCCATGCAGGCCGCATTGCAGCAGGTGGTGGATATCCGCCAGGCCACCGATGAGAACAGCCGTGCGTCCACGCAGCTGGCACGGCTGATCGAGAACCTGGCCGGTGAAGTAGAAACCGGCTCCCAGGTGATCGAGCGGCTGGCCAAGCAAAGCGAGCAGATCGAAGTGGTGCTGACGGTTATCCACGGCATTGCCGAGCAGACCAACCTGCTGGCGCTCAATGCCGCCATCGAGGCGGCGCGGGCGGGCGAGACCGGGCGTGGCTTCGCCGTGGTGGCTGACGAGGTGCGGGCGCTGGCGAGCAAGACGCAGAGTTCGACCGGCGATATCCAGTCGCACATCACCGCCTTGCAGGAGGGTGCCAAGGAGGCGGTCGCCACCATCAGCCAGGCCGGGCGCCAGGCCAGCGAAGGCTTGCTGGTGCTGCGTGACAACGAGCGGCGTCAGCAGTCGGTGCAGGCGGCGGTGGAGCAGGTGCATGCGGCGATCGGCCTGGCTACCCGCGCGGCGGAACAGCAGGCCAATGGCGCGCAGGCGGTGCGTGGGCGAGTGGAGAACATCCATGCTCAGGCCGAGCGGTCAGCCGAGGTGGTGATGCAGACCACGGCCAGCAGCAAGGTGCTGGATGACCTGGCGGCGCAGTTGCGGGCGAGCCTGGGGCAGTTCCGGGCCTGAAAAACATCGCGGGGCAAGCCCGCTCCCACGCGACCTACAACCGGCGGCGTGGGAGCGGGCTTGCCC
>NZ_JBDJLM010000030.1:0-61431 GCF_039673365.1 Pseudomonas sp. TWI923
TAGCAGCCCCAGCTATTTATGCCGCTGCCGAGAACCTGGGGCCGCTTCGCAGCCCTTTCGCGGCACAAGGCCGCTCCTACACACACAGGCCAGCAGTGAGGCCTGCTCACTACCGCTCGCGCATGAAGAACCCGGCCACGTACTTGCGGAAGGTCTCCAGGCTCTTGAAGTCGGCGTAGCGCTTGAAATGCTCGGTGTCCGGCTCCGGGCCGACCGGCTGCTCCAGCAACGACACCGACAGCACCCGGTCCTGGTCCGAGGTGAGCACCAGCTCATCCATTACCTGTCCGCCGATCACCGGGCGGCGCATCAGCACCTTCACGCCTTTACCGGCCATCCAGTCGATCAGCGACACCAGCGCCTTGAGCGGTTCGCGCTCCTCGTCGCGGTACACCGGGAACAGCTGTGCGCGCGACAGCACCGGCACGCTGGCCACGTGGATCATTTCGTAGAAGTGGCTGCCGGCAGTGGCCGGCGAATACAGCGCCAGGGCCAGCAGCGGGCCGCTGGTGCGGCTGTCACCCCAGTACTGGTGGTGGCCCTGGAAGTCGAAGCCGTCCTCGCTGCGCGCATTGATCACCTTGCGCCCCTTGATCTGGTCCACGCAGTCGAGCAGCAGGCCATGGCGGCGGTGGTTGCCGAACACCGTGGCCTCGCGCAGGCGGGCCTTGAGCATCATCATGTGCTTCATGTCCAGGCGGGTTTCCAGGTAGTTGCTGGCCGGCACCCGCTCCAGCAACGGATAGCGAGCGGCTACGCCACGCAGCTCGGCGAACTGGGCGGTGAGGTCCTTCTTCAGGTGGGTGGCATAGACGTTCAGGCCGCTGGCCTCGATCCAGGTCAGCAGCAGCGACAGCAGGCGCTGCTGTTCACGGCGCTCGCCGGGTGTGCGCGGGCTGGCTTGGCTCGCTTCGCGCTCATCGGCACGGCGGTAGTCGCCGATCAGCCGCAAGGGCGTATCCGGGGCCAACCAGGCGGCAGGTTGGTTGGCTTCCTCGCTGCGCTCGGCGGCTTCGCGTTCATCCTTGCTGAACGGGCAGCCGGGGGCGTGCTCGGGGGTGTCGGGGTTGTTGCGCAGGAACAGCGTGCCGGTGCTGCCGTTCAACGAGATGTTGAGCACCGGCAAGGCGTCCTTGCGGCAGTCGCAGGCCAGCCACTGGTTGGCGCCGCGCACTTTCATCAGCCATTGGTTGGCCTGCAGCAGTCGGGGGCCGGCGAGGGTGCCGTTGACGAAACCGACCAGCAGCTCTTCTTCGGCGGCAGTCAGGCTGCGCACTTGCGCGGCGGATTTTTCGATGATTCGCATTGAGGGGCAGCTCCAAGCTACGAGCTGCAAGCTTCAAGCAAAGCCGCGTGGGATTCAACTTGAAGCGTGCAGCTTGAGGCTTGCAGCTCAATTGCCGCCGAACATTTTCGCCGCGCGGGCGCGGATTTCCTCGACGCTCAGGTCTTCCTTGTGGGAAGAGACGAACCACATGTTGTTGAACGGATCCTTCAAGGTGCCGCTGCGGTCGCCGTAAAACTGGTCCTTCACCTCGCTCAGCTGCTGGGCGCCAGCGGCGATCGCCTGGGCGAAGACCTTGTCGCAGTCCTCGACGTACAGGTGCAGGCCGACGGCTGGATGTTCGATGGTCTGGCTCGGCTTGAGGGTGTTCGGCATGTCGCAGGGGTCGCCGAGCATCAGCGAGGAATCGCCGATTTTCAGTTCGGCATGGCCGACGCGGCCTTGGGGGTCTTCAAGGCGGAACATCTCGACCGCGCCGAAGGCCTTCTTGTAGAACTCGATGGCCTTGGCGGCGTCCTTGATGCCGAGGTAGGGGGTGATGCTGTGCTGGCCTTCGGGGATGGGCTTGACTGCCATTTGCGTACTCTCCTTTCACCTGGGTGGGCCATGTGCGCGTTGCGCCACGGTGGTGACTTAGAGTCGTACAGGCGGGCAGGAAATCGACCTGAGGTTTAGATCGATTGCCTATAAAAAACGCCTCGCCCCCGCGTTATGCAAACGCGGGGGCGGGGCGTCGATCAGAAGATGTAGTCGGTGGTCAGGAAACTCGACTGCCGATTGCGGATGATCTCGCTGATCAGTTCCTTGTTCGCCTCCTGGAACCGAGTCGCCACCAGCGTGCGGATGGAGAACACCCGCAGCGCGTCATGCACTGACAGCGTGCCCTCGGCGCTGTTCTTGCGGCCATTGAACGGGTAGGTGTCCGGCCCGCGCTGGCACTGGGCATTGATATTGATGCGGCCAACCTGGTTGGCGAAGGTGTCGACCAGCGCGCCGATGGTGGCGGGGTCGTTGCCGAACAGGCTCAGTTGCTGGCCGTAGTCCGAATCGAGCACGTAGTCGATCACGGTCTGCAGGTCTCGATAGGGCACCACCGGCACCAGCGGGCCGAACTGCTCCTCGTGGTAGACACGCATGTCCTGGCTGACCGGGTAGAGCAGGGCGGGGTAGAAGAACGAACCACGGCTGAGGCCACCGCCTTCATTGAGCACCCGCGCGCCTTTGCTGGTGGCATCGGCCACCAGGCCGTCGAGGTAGTCGAGCTTGCCCGGCTCGGGCAGTGGCGTCAGCGCCACGCCCTGCTCCCAGGGCATGCCGGGCTTGAGCGCGGCGAGCTTGCGCTGGAACTTGTCGAGGAACGGCTCGACCACGTCTTCATGGACGAACAGGATCTTCAGCGCGGTGCAGCGCTGGCCGTTGAACGACAGCGCGCCGGTGACCGCCTCTTCGACGGCATTGTCCAGATCGACCTGGGGCAGCACGATGCCGGGGTTCTTGGCATCCAGGCCCAGCGCTGCGCGCAGGCGGTGCGGGCGTGGGTGCAGCTTTTTCAGGTCGGCGGCAGCCTTGTGGGTGCCGATGAAGGCGAATACGTCGATCTTGCCGCTGGCCATCAGGGCGCTGACGGTTTCGCGGCCACGGCCATAGATAACGTTGATCACCCCGGCCGGGAAGCTGTCGCGGAAGGCTTCGAGCAGCGGGCGGATCAGCAGCACGCCGAACTTGGCCGGCTTGAACACCACGGTGTTGCCCATGATCAGCGCCGGGATGAGCGTGGTGAAGGTTTCGTTGAGCGGGTAGTTGTAGGGCCCCATGCACAGCGCCACGCCCAATGGCGCGCGGCGGATCTGGCCGAGGGTGCCTTGTTCCAGCTCGAAGCGGCTGGAGCGGCGGTCGAGGTCTTTCAGGGCGTTGATGGTGTCGACGATGTAGTCGCAGGTGCGGTCGAACTCTTTCTCGGAGTCCTTGAGGTTCTTGCCGATCTCCCACATCAGCAGCTTGACCACCGCCGTGCGCTGTTCGCGCATGCGCGCCAGGAAGGTTTCGACATGCTGGATGCGCTCGGCCACGCGCATCGTCGGCCAGGCGCCGCGGCCCTTGTCATAGGCCTGGACCGCGGCGTCCAGGGCAGTGAGGGCGGTGTCGGCGTCGAGCAGCGGGGCGCTGCCGAGGATCACCTGGCGCTCGCCGTCACTGTGCTTGAGCCACACCGGGCTGCGCACCGTGGCCAGCGGGCCGTCCCAGTGCCTGAGTTCACCGGCCACCAGGTAGTCGCGTTGCACCAGAGGCTCGCCCAGGCGCCATTGCGCGGGGATGTCGTCAGGGGTGGGAAACAGCGAGTCGAGCAGACGTTCCATGGGGCTAGCACCTCTTGTATTTGGCTGGGTGAAACGCTTCAGCATCCGAGCATGCACCCCGCGCAGGAAAAAAACCAGTCTGGCTCAACATTGCCAGTGGCGCGCCGATACAGGATGAATCGACTCCGATGTCAGGCCTATGACCAGCAACAATCGCCCCGCACTCGATGACCCCTTGCCCGAACAGGGCGCCCTGCGCCGCACCCTCAATCGCATGCTGCCGGTAGGTTTCGCCGTGGTCGGGATCGGCCTGTCCATGGTGCTCGGCCACCTTGATGCCCAGCGCGAGCAGGCCGAGCAGGTGGCCAACCTGGCCGCGCGCCTGTCCGGTGTGCGCGGAGCGCTGGAGGCGCAGTTGCGCGCGGCGTTCAGCGAGGCCGAGGGCATCGCCCAGCTGATCAGCGCCGACGGCAGCATCAGTGTCGAGCATTTTCACGGCATGGCCCGGGATGCCGTGGCTTCGGTGCCTTACATGCGCCATATCGCCCTGGCGCCGGGGGATGTGGTGAGCGATGTCTACCCGCTGGAGGGCAACGAGCGGCTGCTTGGTCTCGATTACCGGCTTTTGCCGTTGCAGTTTCCGCTGCTGGTGTCGGCGCGTGACCGGCAGGCTCCGGTACTGGCAGGCCCCCTGCAACTGCTGCAGGGTGGCCGGGGGCTGATCTACCGGCGGCCTATCTTCGTCACCGGCAAGCGCGGGGTGAAGCTGTACTGGGGCAATCTTTCGGTCGTCGCCGATATCGACCGCCTGCTGCTCACCGCCGGTCTGCGCCCGGAGGCGGGCTTCGAACTGGCAGTGCGTGGCAGTGATGGCAAGGGCGCTGATGGCGAGGTGATCTGGGGGGATGCGCAGTTGTTCGAGGCGCCCAAAGTGAAGGTCAGCGTGGACGTGCCGGGCGGCCTCTGGCAACTGGTGGCCGCGCCGCGTGGCGGCTGGTCGGCGCTCAATCTGTTTGCCTCGCCGCTGTTCCTGTTTGCCTTGACCACCACCGGCCTGTTCAGCCTGTTCGTCGCTCAGCTCAACCGCAAGCAGCGCCTGCTGGCGCTGCGTAACCGCGAGCTGCGTCAATACCAGGCCCAGCTGGAGCGGCTGGCCCACTACGACACCATCACCGGGTTGCCCAACCGCGTGCTGTTCCTGCAGCAGTTGAGTGCGGCCATCGAGCAGGGCCATGGCCTGGCCGTGCTGATGCTCGATATCGACGGCTTCAAGCAGGTGAACGACAGCCTCGGCCACCCCATGGGCGACCTGTTGCTGCAGCAGGCCACCGCGCGTTTCCTGCAGGAACTGGACACGCAGGACCGGGTTTGCCGGCTGGGCGGCGACGAGTTCGTGTTCATGCTGCAGGGCACTCAGGGCCAGGTCAGCCACCAGATCCGCGCCGTGCTGCGTTGCCTGCAGCGCCCGTTCGACCTCAACGGCAATGCCAGCCTGGTCACCGGCAGTATTGGCCTGGCCTGGTCCCCGCAGCATGGCGAGGACGCCGACAGCCTGCTGCGCCACGCCGACACCGCCATGTATGCGGCCAAGGAGAGCGGCCGCAACGCCTGGCGTCCGTACCACCCGGACATGACCGAGCGCCTGCAGCAGCGCCTGGAGCTGGAGCGCAACCTGCGCCGGGCCCTGGAATACAACGAGTTCGAGCTGTGGTACCAGCCCAAGCTCGACCTGTTCAGTGGTGGCCTGGAAGGGGTCGAGGCGTTGTTGCGCTGGCGCGACCCGCAACACGGTCTGGTGTCTCCGGGTGAATTCATTCCGTTGGCCGAGCGCACCGGGTTGATCATTCCGTTGGGCGAGCGGGTACTGGAACTGGCCTGCGCGCAGTTGGCGCAGTGGCGAGCGCAGGACCTGCTGCCCGGGCCGTTGGCGATCAACGTGGCGGCACTGCAGATCGAGCGCAGCGACTATGTCAGCGCCCTGGCCTGTGCCCTGGAGCTGCACGGGCTGCCGGCCAACCTGCTGGAAGTGGAGATCACCGAGAGCCTGCTGATGGAGAGCCAGCAGCAGGCCTGCGCGGTGCTGGCGCAGTTGCAGGCGATGGGCGTGGCCACCGCGGTGGACGACTTCGGCACGGGTTATTCGTCGCTGGCCTACCTGCGCGCGCTGCCGATCGACCATTTGAAGATCGACCGCGCCTTCATCAAGGACCTGCCTGGCGACGACGACGCGGTGGCTATCGCCCGGGCGATCATCGACCTGGGCCATGCCCTGGGTTTCAGGATTACCGCCGAAGGGATCGAGACTCAGGAGCAGTACGACTTTCTGCGCAACGCCGGCTGCGACCAGGGGCAGGGCTTCTTGCTTGGCCGGCCGATGCCGGCGCCGGCATTGCAGCACTGGCTGGCCGAGCACCGCGACCGGCGGCGCCCGGCCAGGGAGTGAGGGACGCCGCTGCAGGTTGCGCTACATGGGTAGCTCAAGAATTCGCCAGGCGGCCTGGCTCATCGCGTAGTCATGCATCACCGGCTCGGCGTCGATGCGCTGCAGGCGCCGCCAGAGTTCCTGTCGTGCAGTATCCGGGTCATTCATGTAGGTATCGTTGACAAGAACGGCGCGCAGCCCGCGTCGGTAGGCAATGGGCAGCCGCTGCCAGATTGCCTGTTGGGCGGCATTGGTGCCCTCGAGAAGTTCTGCGTACTGGTAGTCGGCCACCAGCAGATCGATGCCATGCGCCTGGTAGTACGCATCGATCTGGCCCTGCACTGTCGGCGTCAGCCAATCGCTTTCCAGCTCCATCGCACGGGCGACGTGCTCCGGGAACACCACCCCCTGCGGCAGGGCCGTGAACTGGTTGTCGGAGAGGTCCAGCACTGACAGGCCGATGCCGCCGTTTTCTTCGGTAGGCGTTGACAGGTTGTCCAGCCCCTGTGGCAATTGGGTGAGGCTGGCATTGTCCAGGCTCACCACTTGCAGGCCACGCAGGTTGCCGATGTCGGGTGCGCGCAGCAGCGGGTTCTCGGAGAGGTCCAGGTGCAGCAGGTTGGGCGAGCGCTCCAGGCGCGCCTGGGCCAGGTCGTCCCAGGTGATGCGGTTGCCTTGCATGTCGAGCGAAATTAGCCGCAGTGGCACGGCCAGCTCCGGCAAGGCCGCGAATCGGTTGTCCCGCAGGTGCAGGCGCTCCAGCAGCGGGAAGCGCTCGAGGAACTCCGGGTGCAGCCAGCTCAACTGCGGGTTGCCACTGAGCTCAAGCTCTTCGACGTGCCTGAAGTCATCCGGCAGGGCGAGGCTGGCGATATCCTCGTTGGTCAGTTCGAGGCCCGCCAAGTCGAGCGCCTGGATGCCCAACTGCGGGGCGATCGGGCTGGGTGAGTCGCGGTGCCAGGCGTCGATGATCAGGCGCACGGCCCGCTGGCGCCGGGGTGAGCCTGCCGACCATTCGGCCAGGTCGTCGCGCAGCCGTTGCAGGCGCGCTTCCAGCCTGCCTAGCGCGATTTCCGGGGTAATGCCCTGGCGGTGCCAGCGCGACAGGTCGGCATGGAACTGTTGGTCATCGCTGCTGGGGTACAGACGCCGGTAGCGTCCACGGGTTGCGCCACGCAGCAACGGCGGCGAGTAGCCGCCGCCTGCATCGCCGCCGCGCAGCCCGCCCTGTCGCCACCGCGCGGGAGCGCCGCCCCAGAGCCTTCTGGCCAGGCCCTGCCGATCATCCTGGGCCAGCGCCAGCACCTGCTCGCGCAAACCTTCGGCGCCCTTGATGCGCAGCCCCAACGCCTGTAACCGGGCGCTGGAAAAAACCTCGACCAGTGCGCGGCACAGGTCTTGATCGATCGTACCGGCTACCGGGCGCTCGCCGCGGTAAGCCTCATACCCCTCGGCGGACTTGATCAGGGTGTAGCGTTCGCTTGCCTGGCTGTCGCCGATGGTGCGCAGTACTGGCCCTTGGGGGCTGCCAGCGCGCAGCTCCAGGCGCAGCGTCGAGCGGCCGGCCATCCGCTCGACGCACATGAACAACAGGCGCTCGCTGTCGGTTGAAGCCAGGCGTGGTAACCACACGCCTTCCAGGGCACGGGTGAGGGGCAAGGCGCTTGCCACCTGGCGGGCGGCATTGTCGAGCCAGGCCGGCAGTTGGCCGGTGCTGCGTTCGCTGGCAGCCAGCCTGGCGACCAGGCGTATGGCCAGCGGCCGGGTCAGGCGTGGATGGTCGATCAGCAGTCGATCGACCAGTGGGTCAGCTGGGCTGGTTGGGTTGTAGTAACCCTCGAACAGTGGCGCGTGGGTGAGGGTGGCGTCCTGCGCCATCCGGACCACGGCCTGTTGCTCGGCACGCAGGCGTGCAAGGGTATCGGCCAGCAGCGGCGGGGCGGGCCTGGAACGCAGGTGAACCTGGCGCAGAGCGTCTTCGCTCAGGCCGCATACCTGGGTGGCCCGGCGCAGCTCATCATCAGTGAACCCGGTGAACTCCGGCCCCAGGCGCCATATCAGGTAGACCAGGTCCCAGTCCTGGGGCTGTTCGTGCTCGGCATGCCAGGCGCCTTCGCCATTGTGCTCAAGCAGTGGCTGATAGGCGTCGTTGCGCTCCGGGTGGACAATGCGCCAGCGCTTGAGCTGTGGGTCGAGGCGCTGTTCATACAGATGCCCGTCGATGCGGATGAAGTACCTGCCGCCATGTTCGAACTGCCCGCTGGCGTTGGCTTGCAGCGTTTCAGGCAAGGCCATCGGGCTGCGGTAGGGGGCAAGCTCCGGGCGCCACAGCCGTCGGCTGCCGTCGGCCACTCGCACCTGATCGAGGCTTTCCATCAGCGGGCTGTTGAACAGCTTCGGCAACACCTTGCCGGCCACATGCAGGCCACCGATCAAGGCCAGGTTGAGCCCGACGGCCTCAAGGTGACGCAAGGCCAGCTGGCGATCGCCGATGTTCCATGCCTCATAACCCTCGTAGACCTCGTCCAGCAGTTGGCAGGCGATGACGGCAAGCATCAGGGTGCCGACCCCTGGGACAAAAAAGCCGGCAACGGTCAGTACATCCATGCCAAGGCTCAGCCACTCGTCGAGACGGCGCTTGCGCGCCTGCGCGTCGGCATCGGCGGTCGGGACTGCCAGCAGGCGGGCTTCGGCCTTGAGCCGGGCCAGGTGCCGATCCTGAAGGAAACCGAATACTTCGGCAGACACCGGAGTGAGGGTCAGATACAGGTGTGTCGGATTGGCAGTGACCCAGGCCTGGTCACTGAGGCCGAGGCCGCTGGCGTCGAGATTCTGGCGCAGCAGGTCGAGGAACTGTGCGTGCTGGTCAAGTGACAGGTAGGCCAGGAAGCGCCGGCGGGCTTGTGGCTCGATCAATAGTTGCGCCAGCGCGGCCTCCACTGCTTGCTGATCCTTGCATGGTTGCAATGCCGGGCTGTGCCCAGGCAGGTACAGCAGCAGGCCGGCCTTGCCAGCGTCGATCAGCAGCACCTCATGCACGGGGATGCCGAACAGCGTGAGTGTCCAGCAGTTGCAGGGATCGCCGCTGAGCAGCCGTTCCACTTCATCGCGGGCGTTGCCGCTGAGGGCATGGCGCAGGTAGCCGACATCGGCCTCCACCCGCAGACGGTCGCGCTGCACCGTCATGGCCAGGGTACGCAAGCGTGCCTGGTCGCTGCCGTCGAAGATCTGCTGCAGGTGCTCCTGGTAACGTTGGCCCAGGTCAAGTTGCCTGCAGCTGCTGGCAAAGGCCTGGGGCGTGAGGGGCAGGGCGTTGACCTGATAGGCCTCGGATGTCATCTGAAACGCAGCACCTGGGGTGTCGAAACCGATTGGCGCGAAACCTTCGACGGTGATCGGCTGCACGCTGATGTCGGCTGGGGCAGCAATGGCACTGTGGCTGTCGAACGACTCATCGCCGGCAAAGTTGAGCAATGCCGCCTGCAGCAGGCTGTGCCGTTCGCTGCTGTACAGGAAGCGGCTGCCGAGCCAGGACCACTGGCGTTGCACATGCAGCAGCTGGATGTCACGTACGGGTGCGAACATGCCGTCTTGCGCAAGTTGTGCCTGAAGCAGGGGCTCGCAGAATTCGCTTATTTGCTGCAGCCCCTTGAGAGCGCGGGACAAGGCCTGTTGCGAGCGTGTCAGGCGGCTCTGGCTGGCCAGCAGGGTTTCGCGCAGGTCGGGGGCGGCATTGTTGAACCAGTCGGCCTCGGCCCCGGGTAGGCCTTGGGCGGGTTCCAGTGCGCCGCGCAGGGTTTGCCAATGTTCGGCTGGTAGCGGTTGGGTCCAGCCAGGAAGCTGTTGTTCGAGTAGCTGTTGATGCGGGTTGATATCCGGGTAGGGCATGCGCTGACTCCTGTTCGATCGAGCGAACAGCAGGCACCGAAAAGAATCAGCGGATGCGGTAAATAGCTACTGACGGGGGCGATAGGCAGGCGGACCTGAAGACACTGTGCTTGGATATTAAATTGGCGCCAAGGAATACCTGGCCTTGATATCAATGTGCCGCTTGCAAAGTGATTTTCTTGCACCTTTAATTGTTTCTGAATGTGAATGCAGTTAATGACTTTATAAGTGTTGAATATCAGATAGTTAGGTTGGCGCTTCAAGCACTTAAGCGGTTCTCTTCAGGTGTGTCCATCCGACAACAGCAAAGGACGTTGACGCGCGATGAAACAGTACTTGGCGGCTGTTGCCCGTAAATTCATATCGCCCTCCATGCGTTATGAACTCAGGAATGTATCAAACAAGTTACGCGATTTTCTCGGGCGCGCCTGTTTCTGGCGCTGGGAAATAGCCAGGTTCCGCCTGCAACAGGAAAGCCCTTACGAAATTCTGTACATCGGACGCAAGCAGCGCCGGGAGATGGCCAAATTGCTCATTGGCGGCAAGGGGCAGGGCAATGCGCCCGCCGCCAACGAGCCAGTGCAGCCTGCAGCCTCGGGGCACGTGGTGGTGGTGAGCGAGATGCCGACCACAGGCGCCTTGAACGTACCGCATTACCTGAGCGCCGTGGTGCCGTTGGGGCGCCCGCTGGAGGAGATCACCGCGCGTTACGACAGTGAGCTGCGCCGCAGCATCCGCAAGAACCGGCCGCTCTATCAGATGCGCCAGACCCTGGACGATGACGAAATCGCCATGGCCGATCGCGATCTGCTGCGCCCTTACGCCTCGGCACGGCAGGGTATTCATGCCGCGCAGTTTCCCACCGACGATGTGTTTCGCCTGGCCAAGGGCGTCGGCCGGCTCGACCTGATCACGCTGGAGGGCGAGGTGGTTGCCTGCCACCTGGGGTGCGAGATCACCCGTGGCGGCAAACGTTACTGGAGCACCCTGCGCTTCGGATATTGCGAAGCAGTGTTCGCGGACGCGAAACGCCTGCGTGAGGTCAACTCGATCACCACCTACATGGCCCTCGAATGGGCCCTGGAGCAGGGCTACGACTATTACGACATCGGCCTATGCGTGGCGCGGCCGGATGACGGGCTGCTGAAATGGAAAAGACGGCGCGGTGGGGATATCGATGGCCTGAACAACCACGCGTACATGTTTGTCCGGCTGCCCAAGGCGGGAGTTGCTCAGTTTCTCTGGGACACACCCTTGTTTGCCGTGGAAGGCGACAAGCTGACGCTGCACCTGGGTGTGCCTGACGGGCCAAGCGATGAGGAAGTTGCCAGTCGATACCATGAAATGGTGTTCGGCGGCCTGCACAAGATCTACCTGTATGGCGCAAAAGGCGCGGGTGAGCAGTTTCTGGAAAACCTGCGCAGCCGTTACGCCAGCGTGCAGACACCGCCGACCATGGAGCGGGTCGTGTCCAGTTAAGTTTCAGGGTTCCAAGCGCATGTTGCGCCAAGCCAGTGACGCTGTGCTCAAGCAGGGGGGACATCATGGGAAGTGGTATTTCTAATTTCAGCGCACCGCCCACCCGACATAACACCTGGACGTTGGCTGCGTACAAGAACATGGCCAGGAAGCGCCTTGGGCGCAAGCCGGACATCGACCTTAAAAGTATTGCGGACAAAAGCTGGGACATTGCCCCAGGGGAGTCCACGGTTTCGCCAGCGGCCTTCTATCTGCCAGGCCAGCTGGAGCGGGTGACCGGCTGGGAGGGCAAGCGTTTCTATCCTTACGTCCATCCCGCACAGACCATGGAGGGCGGGGTGTGCATCGAGCAGGGCGCAACCCGTGGCTACCTGATCAAGGACGCCTGGCTGGTCGACGGTGCGCTCTACAAGGGCAATGCCAGCCATTGGTTGTCGCGAAAACCCAGCACCTTTCCACGGATCAGCGTGGACCACGAGATCGAGCGTGGCGCCGTTTATTGCACGCAGAACGGCAATTCGTGGTTTGGTACCTGGCTGATGGAGGACTGCGTCACTTATGCCCTGGCCTGTGACGAGGGGGTACCGGTGACCACCGCGCCGTCGGCGCGATTCCCGCTTTTCACCCAGGCCCCGGCCTATGAAGACTGGCTGGATATGCGACCGCTGCGCCTGCACAGTGCGTTTTTCCGTGAACTGGTTTTGTTCGACGACCACTGCAACAACCGCAGCCGGCATGCCCGCTACCGCGCGATGGGTGAGAAACTGCTGGCACATGTGGATGCAGCGCCCCACCCAGGGGTGTTCATCCTGCGTGGCGGCGATGGCGATTTGCGCTTGTTGCGCAATGAAATAGCGGTCGCCGAGCACCTGGCCAAGACCCGAGGCTTTCGCATCATCGACCCGCTGCGTGCCGATGTGCCGAGTATTGTCGCCGCCTGCGCGGGGGCGCAGGTGGTGATCGGCGTCGAGGGCAGCCAGCTGGTGCATGGCGTCAACGTGCTGCAACCAGGTGGCTGCGTGCTGACCTTGCAGCCGCCGAACCGGTTTGTCAGTTACTACAAGTACCTGACCGATCGCGATCACCAGCACTTCGGCTTTGTGGTCGGATTGCCAGAGGGTGATGGCTTTCGGATCGATGTGGCAGAGGTGGAGCGCACGTTGGACTTGATGCCATTGTGAGCATGGCCCTGAGCTGACGTCGGTGGCAATGGAAGCGATGCGTTGGTGTTTTGACTGCAAGCTGAACCATTAGCATTTGGTTTCTCATCAGTGAAACAGCCGAAGCGCTGCCTGGTTGCTTCATAGGCTTGTTGGGCGAATCAAGCGCTCCCGCGATAATCCGAAAATAACCGAAGTTAAATACCTTTTTGCAGCCATTTGCCCGGGTTGTGTCAATGCCAAATCTCTGCATATTTCATCTGGCGAGAAATTGACATGAACAGAGGTCTTCGATTGAGATTTATTATGGTGTCGGATCGTTGACGTAATATCAATGTGCCCATAAGCTCAAATTCAACAGCGATACAGTCTTTGTTCCCCAACAATAACGTTCATCCTCTTGTGCAGGAGGGGATTATGCGCTCGACACTCTTCATTAAATCGATTTTTCTGTTGGTCCTTTTGAGCGGCGCCGCACGGGCAGCCGATTCCTATATGAGCCATGCCAGCGTTATTCCTTTGGCGACGGCGGGTTGGCTGTTCGCTTTTGCGGTGATCGGTTTTGTTGCTGTTGCCAACAGAAGTAAAATTTGAAGTGTGTCAATGAGTTGCGTGTGCCCTCTGTAGTTGTTTTAAAAGTTGCAATGCTTTTTGGTAATAAGCCAGTAAATTGACAGGTGAAATCTGTTGTTGGCGGCCCTGGCATCCTACAGAAGCTTGTCAATTTTCCTACCATTGCTATATTCCAGTAGCCGGCGAGCCGGACGCTGAGGTGTCAGCGTTCAGGCGCAAGACGGTACTGGCTTCCAGGATGATCGGGGCCATCGCGGCGGTGGTTGTCGCCGCGACCAGAGCGAGATGTAGTGCGTTGTTCTCAATCAGTGCTCTTTGCAGGCCATCAGGCCGGAGGGACCCCATGGTACGTCTAATGTCTGCTGTGCTGTGCGTGCTGATGCTGTGGTCTGGTGCCGGCCGTGCTGACCCATCCGCTACCCCCTATCTGCTGAGCCCTGGCGACCGGGTGATGATCTCGGTCTGGCAGGAAGAAACCCTGCGCCAGGAAACCACTGTCCTGCCTGATGGCAGCATCACCTTCCCGTTGGCGGGGCGGGTCAATGTGGCCGGGCTCGACCCGACCGCTGCCGCGCAAAAGATCAGCGCCGGTTTAAAGGCATACCTCGCCGAGCCTAATGTCAGCGTCGTGGTGACCGGTACTGCCGGCAATCTCGTCTATGTGCAGGGCAAGGTGATCAAGCCCGGCCCAGTGCCCATGGCAGGCCCCACCGCCGTGTTGCAGGCGCTGAGCATGTCGGGTGGCCTGGACAAATTCGCCGACGAAAGCGCCATCAAGGTCATTCGCGGTATGGGCGCGACACAAAAGGTTCTGCCGGTGCGTTACAAGGATCTGGTTTCCGGGCGTGACCTGTCCACCAACTTCCAACTCCAGGCGGGCGACACACTGGTCGTTCCCTGATCTGTCTGACTCAATATTAAGACCGCATAGTGCCAATTATTCGAACAACAAGCGTTGCAACGGCAATCATGATGATGCCGTTTTCCGGCCTGGTACAGGCCGCCAACTGGCAGTCTTCGGTCGTGGTTCCCACGACCGTCGAGTACGACAGCAACCCGCTGTTGCTGACGTCTGACGAGAAGGGTGTTATGCGCACACTCATCGAGCCCACTTACAACCTTGTCGGCACTTACGGCCGCGACCAGGTGAACCTGGGGCTCGGCGTGCATGTGCTGCGCTCGTCCGACACCAATGTGATGGGCAACCGTGAAGACCCCGATGTCAGCCTTGGCTGGCAACGCGATACCGACAAGGGGCGCTTCGGGCTCAAGGCGCAGTATGTCGAAAGCTCGACGCTGTCCGGCAGCGTCCTGGACACCGGTGTGGTGACCACCGACGGCACCCAGAAGATGACCCTGCTGACGGGCACCTGGACCCACGCCCTCACCGATCGCACCACCCTGGACAACCAGACCACCTACTCCCACGCCCGTTATGACATCACCACGCTGACGGGCTACGACGAGTATGCCAACGCCACTACCCTGACCTACGCCTGGAACGCCCGCACCGATGTGTTCACCGGCCTGCTGGTGCGCCGCTACGAACCCGAGCAGACCGACACGGCGCGGGCCACCAACAGCTATACCCCGACTGTCGGCGTGAAGTACCAGCTGACCGACCGGCTTGAAGGCACCGTGCACGCTGGCGTCAACCAGGTCTCCGGATCCGGGGGCGGGCGCCGTGGCGAAGGCGGGGTGTTGCTCAACTACAACGGTGAGCGTGCCGATGCCAGCTTCAGCGCCGAGCGCAGTACTGTCGCCAGCGCCGAGGGTGGTTTCGCTGAGCTCGACATGGTGCGCGGGCTGTGGAGCTATGCCGTGAGCGAAACCAACCGTGTGGGCCTTGAAGCGTCCTGGCAGGACAGCAAGGGCCAGACGCCGAACACCCTGCAGACCTACAGCGCCTGGGCCAGCCATGAGTTCTCGCCGTTCTGGGACCTGCGCCTGTCGATGATGTACAAGGAACGTCAGCAGGACAAAGTGCCGGATGCAGTAGCTACGATCATCGGATTGACCCTGACCTACAGACTCCCTGACCTTTGACTTTCAGCGTGGGCCCGCCATGAAGACTGAATACGAGATGTCCGTCAAAGATTACCTCGCCATCATCAAGGACCGGGCCCTGCTGTTGGGGTTGAGCATGATCGTCATCCTGGCGGTGACGGTCGGGATTGCCCTGACGGTGCCGCCGACTTTTCAGTCGACCGGCACCATCCTGGTGGAGTCGCAGCAGATCTCGCCAGAGCTGGTTTCGGCGAACAACAACAGCTTTGCCGATGAGCGCATCGAGGTCATTCGCCAGCGCGTGATGACCCGCGAGAACCTGCTGCAGATCATGGACAAGTACGGGTTGTTCAACGACAAGGGCCACCAGCTCAGTGAGTCGGACAAGATCGACCAGATGCGCAACGCGATCCTCGTCACCACCCTCAGCACCTTCGTCAAGGGGCGCGGCGAGACCACGGTGGCGTTCAACGTCTCGTTCGAGCACAAGCGCCCGGAAGTGGCCAAGGAAGTTGCCACTGAACTGGTCACCTTGTTCCTCAACGAGAACATGAAGCAACGCACCGAGCGGGCCAGTGAAACCACCGAGTTCCTCACCCAGGAAGCCAACAAGCTCGGCGCCGAGCTGGCCACCCTGGAGAACCAGCTCGCCGATTTCAAACAAGCCAACGCCAATGCCTTGCCCGAGAACCAGGCATTGCGCATGAGCATGCTGTCGCGCTCGGAGCTTGAGTACCGCGAAGTCGATCGCGACTACAAGAGCGCCCAGGAAGAGCTGCGTTACATGGAGCTGGAGCTGTCGGCGGCGAATGCGGGGCTTGCGACCAAGACCGATGGCGCACGTTCGAGTGCCCCCGACCAGATGCAGGATCTGCCCAGTCTCAAGGCAGAGTACGCCCGGCTGCTGACCCGCTACACGCCAGCGCACCCGGATGTGCTGGCGATCAAGCGCAAGATCGATGCGCTGCAGGCCAGCGGCAGCAAAGCCAACGCCGCCTCGGGCGTGAGCCTCGACGTTGCCCGGGCCCGGGCCAAGCTGGTAGCGGCCCAGGACCGGATTGCCTCGCTGGCCGAGCAGAAGCGCCAGCTGGGCAGCAAGATCGAAGGTTACGAAGCGGAGATTCTCCAGGCCCCGCAAGTCGAGCGCGGCCTGGTCACCCTGATGCGTGACCATGACAACGCGCGCAAGAAATACGAAGAAATCCGCGCCAAGGAAATGGGCGCGAAGATCACCGAAAGCCTGGAGCAGGAAAACAAGGCCGAGCGCTTCGTGTTGCTGGAGCCACCGCTGATGCCGGAGAAACCGGTAAAGCCCAACCGCAAGAAAATCGTCGCACTGGGCCTGGTGCTCGCACCTGCAGGTGGCGGGGCGTTGGTGATGCTGCTTGAGTTGCTCAATCAGCGGGTGCGTGGTGTCGGCGCCCTGGAGAGCGTGCTTGGCCGGCGCGTGCTGGTGGCCGTTCCATTCATCTCTACCCAGGCTGAACAGGCGAGACGCAAGAAGTTGCGAGTGTGGGGGATCATTGGCGCGTTGGTGATGGCGTTGGTCCTGCTGCTGCTTGTGCATCTGTTCTATATGCCGCTGGATCTACTACTGTTTAAAACTATGGCGCGGTTTGGCTAGGGAGCGCAGCAATGGACAGGAATACGCCAGCAATAGGCAAAGGCCTTCATCAGGTTCCACCTACCGAAAAACTGCCGGCACCGCTGGTTCAGCGAACCGACGTGCTTGGCCCGTTCGACTATGTGCAAACCAAGGTGGTGCCGCTGCGCGCGGAGCACCTTGAGCGCCATCGGATCGTGGCCTACAACAAGAACTCGAACATGAACTGGGCGTTCGACCTGCTGCGCACCCAGGTGCTGCAGACCATGGAAGAGAACGGCTGGCGCACCCTGGCAATCACCTCGCCGACGCCCGCGGCGGGCAAGACGGTGCTGGCGATCAACCTGGCCATGAGCATCGCTCACCACACCAACAAGACTGCACTGCTGGTCGATTTCGACCTGCGCCGGCCACGGGTCGGCAGCACCCTTGGCCTGCCTATGGAACGGGCGCTCAATGATCTGCTGGCCGACAAGGCGGGGCTTGAGGAGGTGCTGGTCAACCCGACGTTGCCACGTTTCGTGGTGTTGCCGACCCGGGAACCGATCCCGATGTCCACCGAGATGTTGTCCTCGGCCAAGGTGGGCAACCTGATCAGCGACCTGCGCGATCGCTACGAGTCGCGCATCTGCATCTTCGACCTGCCGCCTTTGCTCAGCTCGGATGACGCGATCACCGTGCTGCCCAAGATCGACTGTGTGCTGCTGGTGGTCGCCAATGGCGTAAACAGCAAGAAGGATATCGAAGACTGCCTGTACCACCTGGCTACCGCCAACATGATCGGTGCCGTGTTGAACAAGGCCGAGCCCGAGACCCGCGACTATTACTGAGCAAAAGGGTGAAACGTACCCCTGGGGTCAAACCCAGGGGTATTTTTTTTCCCAGTTCCAGGCGTGACTCACGATTGCCTCAAGCGAGCTGTAGACCGGTTGCCAGCCGAGCAACTGCCTGGCCTTGCCGGCATCGGCCACCAGCCGCGGCGGGTCGCCTGCGCGGCGTGGCGCGTCCTCGACGTGGACCTCACGCCCCGTCACATCGCGCACGGTGTCGATTACCTGCTGCACGGAGAAGCCGAGACCGTTACCCAGGTTGAGCGCGGTGCTGGCGCCACCGGCAACCAGGTAGTCCACTGCCCGCGCATGGGCCGAGGCCAGGTCGGCCACGTGGATATAGTCGCGAATGCAGGTACCGTCCGGCGTGTCGTAGTCGCGACCGAACACGGTGATGGCGGGGCGACGCCCCGAGGCCGCTTGCAGGATCAAAGGGATCAGGTGGGTCTCGGGCTCGTGGCGTTCGCCACATTCACCCTCGGGGTCCGCCCCGGCGGCATTGAAGTAACGCAGGCACACCGAGCGCAACCCGTAGGCGCGGTCGAAGTCCTGGAGCACCTGTTCCACCATCCATTTGCTGCAGCCATAAGGGTTGATCGGCGCCTTGGGGTGTTGCTCGTCGATCGGGATATATTGCGGGTCGCCATAAACAGCGGCGGTGGAAGAGAAGATCAGCCGCCTTACCCCGGCGCGAACCATGGCCTGCAACAGCACCAGGGTCGCCGCTACATTGTTCTGATAGTACCTGCCAGGCTCGGTGACCGATTCGCCTACCTGGATGAACGAGGCGAAATGGAACACCGCATCGAAGACGTATTTGGCGAACAGGGCATCCAGTGCAGCTGCATCGGCGATGTCGAGTTCCACCCACTTGACCTGGGGCCGTGTGGGCGCAAGGTCAGCCACCACCACGTCATGCCCCTCGGCCAGCAAGTGCTTGACCATGTGCGAACCGATGTAGCCTGCACCACCGACCACCAAGAACTTCATGCAAACCTCCTGGAAGCTGCTGCCCGTACGGACGTCCCTTTACGGCAACCGGGCGCGCCGGTTGCCGCAACAGGCCTTTGCAGACTCTAGATGGCTATTTGAGGAACAGCCAATTGGACATGCGCTGGCCATCGAAGCGGATGTTGTAGCGCCCATTTTCGTAGTCCGCCGGCAACTGCGTTTCTTCCCCATCGGCATTGCGCGCGAACAGTTTCAAGCCTGGCAAAGCCTTGACGCTGAGGGTGCCGGCGAGGGGTTCGACATGGAAGGGGGTCTTGTCATCCTCGCGGGGCACAGCGCGGGTGCCCAGCGAGATCAGCAACGTCCGCGACTGACTCAATGGCTTGGCATCGAGGCTTTGCACCGCAACGCTGGCATAGGGGGTCTGTAACTGGGCCTGGATGTTGCTCAGTTGGATCGACTGGCCACCCAGCCAACCGGTGGCGACCTGGGTCAGGGCGGTATCGATGGTGTATAGCCCTTTTTGCCAGTTGCGCCTGAGCTCGCCGGTGTCGCTGCTGGACTCGCTGGCGGTGGCGAGCAACAGCGACTGGTCCGGGTCATGCAGCACTTTCGCATCAGCCGGAATCACGCTGGGCTGCAACCACGGCAGCTGGGGTGTGGCTGGCATCGCGATCTGCAGCCGGCCTTTCTCCCAGGCCGTGCGCAGCAGGGCCGAGCTGTTTGGGCTGATGGCACGGTTATAGAGAGTCTCGGGCGTGGGTGCGAACACGTAGCGGGTGGTGGCCTTGCGCACATCCCCGCGTCGGTAGAGCAGGGCAGCGGCGGGGAGGGTGGCAAGCAGCGCCGGGTCGTTGTAGGCGTGCCAGTTGTCGGCGGTGCGCCAACCTTCGATGAATTTCTGCTGGCTGTAGGCGTACTGCATCAGCCCGTCCCAGCCCTGGTGGCTGGCGGTGCCGGCGATGTACAGCGGCAATGAGTGGCGATCGGGGGTGGGGAAGGGTTCGGCGTTCCATTCGGTCACCGTCATGGGCTTGCCAACCACCTGGGCCGCCGCAAGCCAGTCGACCATGCCGTCGCTGGTCAACGGGTTGCGCTCCAGTTGCCCGCCGCCGCCATAGCTGTGGGCGTCGATCACATCACCCGTGGTCAGCGCCGGCAGCGCGCTCAGGCCATTGCCACCCCAGGTGCTGGTGGTGACAATCGGCACCTTTACGCCAAGCCCGCGCAGGTGCTGGATCATGTCGAGGTCGAAGCGGTGTTCCAGGTCGTTGAGGAACAGCTTCGATGGGCCTGGCAGCCAGGTCATCTGGATTTCGTCGACATTCAGGTGTTGGCGCTGGGCGAAGGCCTTGGCCTGGTCCTCGAACAACTTGTAGTGCCTGGGCACGTTCTTGTCTTTCAACAGGGCATTGCCGAAGTGCTGGGTGATGTCGTTCTCGTTGGTGATCAGCACCGCGGCGACCGCCGGGTCGTCCTTGTAGGCCAGGCCGGTATACGGGTTGACATGGGTCAGGTACTGCTCGGCGAAACCTTTCATGGCCTGCTGCAGGGTGATGTTGACATAGGCGTAGCCCTTGAGCCCTGCGGCGCCGTGGGTCTTGGGCAGCTCATCGAAGCCATAGATGTCATCCGCCGGGGTGACCGGGCGCTCCACGTGCAGGTCCAGCCACACATAAATCCCTTGGTCTTTCAGGCTCTTGATCCACAGGTCAAGCTTGCGCAGCGACTCGGCATTGAGCTGGCGCGTGTCGCGCAGGGTGGTCATGTCGCCGAAGATGTTCGGGCTGACCCAGGGCGAGTCGTGATGATGCAGGCGCACCAGGTTGAAGCCCAGGGCCGAGAGGCGCTCGGCCTGCACCTTGATCTCCTCGTCCGGGGTGCCGAACAAGGCGTAGGCCGTCAGGTTGGTGCCCCAGAAGCGTGCCGGCGTGCCATCGGCAAACTGCAACTGTTCGCCTACAGCCTTGACGAAGCCACGCTTGCCCGCAGGTATTTCCGGCGCGTTGAGAAACGACAGGTCGACCGGTGACTTGCGCCAGTCGAGTTGGTCGTCGGGCCAGCTGGCAGGGTCGGCCATGCCGAAGCGCTCGGTGGGTGTCGGGCCGATGGCGATGTCGCCGCTCACCTGCAGTTGCGCCTTGACCTGCCGGCGACCGGGCTCGATCGCCTCGCTGTAGAAGAACGCCCGGACTTCGCTTGGGTTGCCGCGTTCGAAATACACCCTGGCCAACGCCGGATCGAAGCGCATCTCCAGCCGACGCCCTTGCGCATCATTGCCCCATGACCAGCCGCGATTGCCGGGCAGCAGTTGTGGGGCGCCCATCTCCCCGGCGACCAGTGCCGGGTCGAATTGGAAGACGATGCCACCGCCCATCACCTTAGTCTTCCTGCTATGGGCATCCAGGTCGAAGTTCCAGGCCAGGGTGCGTTCACCGGGCCGGCTGATGTCCGCCTTGAGGTCGAAGTCCAGGTCCTTGTTCTTGCCCTCCAGGGTGTAGTGGTAGGGCGCGTTGACCTTGAGCGCGGCATAGAACCCGGTCCAGTCCCAGTCAGCGCCCCAGAAATCGAACTTGGCGATCATCGCCGGCCCTCCGCCTCGGGTCACGGTCGGCAGGCCGTTCTGTTCCTCCACCTTCACAGTCCAGGCCGCAGCCTGTGCTGCAAACGGCAGCATCATCAGGCCAGCAAGGAGCGAAACCCGCAGCAACGGGCGCAGTGCAGATGACTTCATTGTCGTTACCTGGGTTGGAGGCCGCGTTGGGCAATGGTTGCGGGTTGGGCCGCACGAAGCCTGCGGACCATCTGCATGTAGGCCACGCTCAGCCCGGCAACGGACCAGTACACCACGGGGATCACCGTGATGCTGCTGACCGTGAAGATGATCACCAGGATGCCCACCAGGGTGGCCAGCAGCGCCCGCCCCAGTTGGCGTTGTTCGTCATCCTTGTCCGGGAATGCCAGCATGGCCTTGCGAACCCCCCGCAGCACGCAGGCGAAGAAGGCCACGAACAGTCCCAGGCCCACCAGGCCAACCCTCAGCGCAAGGTTGAGGTAGGTGTTGACGATGTCGATGATGCCGTCGCCCTGGATCATCGACTGCATTTCCGGGGTATTGCGAAAATCGAACGAGCCGAACAGCGGGTTGCGCTGGATGACGATCCACGAGTTGTCGAGCAGGCGCTCGCGGTAGGTGATGTTCTCTTTTTCCAGGTTGCCGATGAACGGCAGCATGTCGAGCACCTTCTCGCCCCCCGGCATCACGGTCAGCAGCGGGATGGCCAGCACGCCGGCGACGGCCAGCAGGCTGAGGCGCTTGACCGCGCCCTTGCCGGTGGCAATGAACACGGCAACGATGATCGCCGCGCCGATCCATGGGCCGCGCGACAGGGGGGCGACCAGCCCGGCCGCCAGCAACAGCGCGCCCATGGCACGTTGCAAGGGGCTGCGCACATAGCCCTGGACGAACAGGAACAGGCCGATCGCAACGCTGATGACGTAGCCCAGGGCGATGGCCTGGCCGGTGGTGACGCTAGCGCGCAGCGAGCCGCCGCGGCTCAGGTAGCTGGCCATGCTCCACTGTACGCCCATGGCCTCGAGCAGGGCGTTGTACAGCAGCCAATGGCGGACGAACTCGGCCACGCCGATCAGCGCCAGGACGAAGCCGGCCAGCACGAAGGCCAGCATGGCGTCCTTGAAGTCGCTGAGCTGGCGCAGGGCACGGCTGGCCACGTAATACGGCAGGAATACGTCGATATACAGGTACAGCGCCTGGCGCAGGGTGTCGGTAAGGGTGGTTTCGCGCAGGTACAGCGCGCCTATCAGGACAATGCTGGCGGCAAGCAGGCGGTCGGGCCAGAGGCGCCCGAAGCCAGGTGTGTCGGCCTGCCGGCGCAAGGCCAGGGCTGCGGGCAGCAATACGCACAGGGTCAGCAGGCGAACGTGGTTCAGATCGAACAGGTAGTTGATCACGCCGAAGCCGGGTATCGGCACCGTGGCGGGGGGCATCACGAACAGCAGCATGAAGAACAGCGCCATGATGTTGCGCTCGCGCCTTCCTGCCAGGTACATGACGACCGCCGCCGCCCCGGCGTAAACCCAGAAACTGTACGAGAAGAAGGCCAGCAGCGTCAGGGCGAACCACAGGTTGCGCCGCCGCTTGAAATCGCGCTCGGGAATAAGGTCGCTGGCGGGGCCGCGTGCGAGCACGAACACCACGGTGGCGAGGAACAGAATGACGACAAGCGCACGAAAATGTTCAGGCATTGGCAACGGCACCTATCCGCTGGTAGAGGACAGCTAGCATCATGGCTAATTGAAACTATAGTGACTTCTTAGACATCCAGTCAGGGATTGAAGCCATGCCGTCTGTTGAAGTGTCTGCATCGGTGAGTCTTCGCAAGCGTGCATTAGGGGCCGGGGCCTGGAACCTGGTGTCGTTGATCGCGTCGCAGGTGATGCGCCTGGGCGGCAACCTGATCATGGCCCGTTTACTGTTACCGGAAATGTTCGGGGTGATGGTCATCGCCACCACCGTTTCGGTACTCCTGCACTTGCTCTCCGATGTCGGCCTGCGGCAGAACATCATCCAGAGCCACCGTGGCGACGACCCGCTGTTTCTCAATACCGCCTGGAGCGTGCAGATCGTCCGTGGTTTCGTGCTCTTCGCGCTGACCCTGCTGCTGGCCCTGGCGTCCTGGTTAGCCCAGTTGGGCAACCTGTGGCCGGCAGACTCCACCTATGCTGCGCCCGAGCTGCCAGTGGTGCTGGCGGTGACCGGTATTTCGGCGGTGATCTACGGTTTCCAGTCAACCAACATAGATGTGGCGGTGCGTACTTTCCAGCAGAAGCGCGTGGTACTGGTGGAGCTGGCATCGCAGATCGTCGGGCTGGTCGTGATGCTGGTGATCGGCTACCTCACCCGCTCCATCTGGTCGCTGGTGATTGCCGGCCTGGCGGGCGCCCTGACCGGTACGTTGCTGGGCCACCTGGTGTTCCAGGGCCCGAAGAACCGCCTGCAATGGGACCGCAGCGCACTGAACGAACTGGTGGTGTTCGGCCGCTGGATCCTGTTGTCCTCGATCGTAGGCGTGCTGGCCATGTACGGCGACCGTATGTGGTTCGGCGCCAGCATGAGCGCTGCCGAGCTTGGGGTGTATTCGATCGCCGTGCTGATTCTGGGCTCGCTGCAGACCGGCTTGTTGAAACTTGTCGGCACGGTGGCGCTGCCGGCGTTCAGCGAGGCCGCCAGGGCCGGTGACCATGAGCGGCTCAAAGCGCTGTATTACCGTTTCAGGTTGCTGGTGGACCTGGCCATGCTGTTCACCTGTGGCGTGTTCATCACCGCCAGCCCACTGCTGATCGGCTGGATGTACGACGAGCGCTATGCTGGCGCAGGCACTATGCTCAGCATTCTGTCGCTGTCGTTCTTTACGCTGCGCTATACCCTGGCGCATCAGATCTGGATCGCCCAGGGGCTGACCAAGTACCAGGCCATGGACAACATCATCCGCCTCGTTGCGCTGTGGCTGGGGTTGCCGTTGTTGCTGGCCATCGGTGGCGTGCAATGGGCAATCTGGGGGGTTGCCCTGCACACGTTCCCGACCTTGGTACTGATTGTGTATGTCAATCTCAAGCTCGGTATCTTCAGTATCAGGCGCGAGCTCATGGTGTTACCGATGATCGCCGTTGGTGCACTGTTTGGTGAGTTGGCAACGCGTTTCTTCAACTGGCTTTGAACCCCTTGCAACAACGCGCGGTGCCCAGGCGTCGGCGACTGCGGTTTACCTGGTTTTGGCACAACAATGGTGGGGGCTGGGGATCATGGGCAAGCTTGTGTTTTTCACGCAGCTGTCGGGGCGCAGGGTGTTCCTGCGCAACTGTGCCGTGCTGGGTATCGGCGCAGTGGTGTTCGGCAAGACGGTGGCCGAAGGGCCTGTCACCCCTCCCGCTGATCCTGTCGGCAACGGTGCCCCGGGCGGGTTCGTGGTCATCAACGGCTGGGTCCTGCCTTCGGGCTATTTTCGGGACGGGCAGGCATGATCCGCGACTACCAGGCGCAGAAGACCCTGCGCGAGGACTATGACGTCTGCATCATCGGTGCCGGGCCCGCCGGCATCACGCTGGCGCTGCGCCTGGCGCAGGCTGGCTGGAAAGTGGTGCTGGCCGAGGGGGGCGGGCACGACTATTCGCCGCGCTCGCAGGCCCTGTACCAGTGCACCTCGACCGGCCTTGAGCTGTACCCCCATGAAACCCGCCTGCGCTACCTTGGCGGCACGTCCAATCACTGGGCAGGCCGTTGCCGTCCGTTCACGCCCTCCGATTTCGCGGTCCCGCCACCAGGCGATCTCCCTGGCTGGCCCATCGCCTATGCCGAAGTGGAGCCATACCTGGCTGCGGCCATGGAGATTGTCGACCTGCCGCAAGGCGCACAATTCCAGGCAGAGAACGCTGGGCTCAAGGGCGGCGACTTCGAGCCGGACAAGTTCCTGCTCAGCCCGCCGACGCGCTTTGCGCAGAAATACGCCGCAGCGCTCAACGATACCGCCGGGCTGGACGTCTTCATCAACTGCAACTGCGTCGACCTCGAGTTCGAGCAGGCCACGGGACGCCTGGCGGCAGCGGTGGTGTCCGACTATGACCTGCAGCGTCAGCGGCTGGTGGCCAAGCACTTCATCCTGGCGACGGGGGCACTGGAGAACGCCCGGCAATTGCTCAACAGCACGTCCCTGCGCAAGGCCGGCGTGGTCACCCAGGATGGCTTGGTGGGGCGCTGCCTGATGGAGCACCTCAACGTCGAGATGGGCACTTTCATCCTCGAGGACGGCCAGACCGGCGAGCCGCGCCAGTACTACACCAGCGATGCCTTCGTCAGCGAATACAAGGCCGGCAAGGGCAATGTTTCCGCCACGGTGCTCGATGAAGTGCGCACCTTCGGCCGGACCGCCGAGGTCAAGCACTTCCTGGAAAACCTGCTCTGTGAGATGAACCTCGCCCACAAGGTCAACTTCATCGCCAATTTCAGCTGCCCGGGCGAAGGGGTGCTCAGCACCATGATCGAACAGTACCCCAATGCGCAAAGCCGGCTCTCGCTGCTTGAGGAGAAGGACGAACTGGGTGTGTCCAAGGCCAACGTCAACTGGGTGCTTACCGCAAACGACCGCCACACCATCCAGTGCATCGGCAGCGAGCTGGCCAAACAGTTCGTCGACACAGGCCTTGGTTTCGTCAGGCTGAACGAGTACGTGTACGACGCCGCGATACCGCTGAAGATGGAGCCTCACGCGCACCATATGGGCACCACACGGATGGCTGCCTCGGCGCAATACGGTGTGGTCGACCGCGACTGCAAGGTATTCGGCACCGACAATCTTTATGTCGCCGGCAGCAGCATCTTCGCCACCGGCGGCGCCTCCAACCCGACCATGCCGCTGTTGCAGTTCGCCCTGCGGTTGGCGGATCACCTCGATGAAAGGCTGAAATCGGCGCGCGGTGCGCTCACCTGAGCAGTCGGCGCGGTGTCAGGGCAACAGCAGGGTGGGTAAGGGAGTGAGCGCGGGGCGGTCAGCATCAACAAGAACGAGACCGTATTCGCCTCAGGGACAGTCCAGGATCGCTTCACTTGCGAGGCTAGCAGCATGTATGGATGGATACGCAAAGCATTGGCCAACTACGCCAACTCGACCGGGCGCGCCGGCGCGACCTACAAGAAGTTCTGCAATCCGAATGCCCGCGACTGGGGCGCTTACCTGACCCGCTGGGGCCAGTTCTATTCCGTCGGCAGCAACGTCCATATCAACCCCGGGTGCAACGTCACCGACCCACGCCTGGTGCGCCTCGGCAGCAACGTCGGGTTATCGGACTGCACGTTGATCGGCCACGACGGCGTGGTCGCGCTGATCGAGATCTGTTACGGCAAGCAACTCGATTCAGTCGGTTTCATCGACATCCGCGACAACTGTTTCATCGGCCACGGCGCAATCGTGATGCCGCGCGTGACCATCGGCCCGGACTCGGTGGTTGCCGCCGGGGCCGTGGTCACCAAGGATGTGCCGCCCGGTACCGTGGTCGGTGGCAATCCGGCGAAGTTCATCTGCACCACCGAGGCGTTGATCCAGCGCGTCGAGGAACGCTGCGCCGCCTACCCCTGGATAGACCTGGTCAAGCAGCGCCAGGGTGCCTATGACCCGGCATTGGAGCCGGCCCTCGCCGCTGCGCGGGGCCAGTACTTCTTTGGGGATGGCAGCAATGGCTAGCAAACCTGTCGATGTGATGGTGGTCAACTTCAATACCGCCGGCTTGCTCCAGCCGATGTTCGACGCCCTGCGCCAGGCCGACGGCGACAAGCTGGCGAGTTACCTGGTGGTGGACAACGCCTCGGTCGACGATTCGGTCGAGCGCCTGGCCAAGGTCTGCCCCGAGGCCGTAGTGGTCAGCAACCAGAAGAACGTCGGTTTCGGCCGGGCCAACAACCAACTGCTGGCGCACCTGAACGGCAAGTACGCGTTACTGCTCAATACCGATGCGTTCGTCGCCAGGGACTCCCTGGACAAGACCCTCGAGTACATGGACGCGCACCCGGAATGCGGGGTGCTGGGCGTACGCCTGGTGGGGCGCGACGGTGACCTGCAACCCAGTTGTCGCTACTTCCCGACCCCCTTGAACGTGTTCGTGGCACGCACCGGGCTCGGGCGCTTCTTCCCGGGGTTGAAGATGGTCGACGAGATGAACTGGGACCACGGCTCGGTGCGCGAGTGCGACTGGTTGCCTGGCTGCTTCTATCTGGTGCGGCGCGAGGTGCTCGACCAGGTGGGCCTGTTCGACCCGCGCTACTTCCTTTACTACGAGGAAGTCGACCACTGCAAACGGGTCAAAGAGGCCGGCTGGAAGGTGGTGTTCTATCCCCACACCACGGTGGTGCACATCGGCGGCGAAAGCTCCAAGTCGGTCGCTGAGCTTGAGGCGGCCAGCCGCCAGATATCGGCCTACCAGATCGAAAGCGAACTGCTGTATTTCCGCAAGCACCATGGGTTGTCAGGGTTGGCCCTGCATATGGCGCTGGTGACCCTCGGTGATCTGGTGCTGGCCCTTAAGGCTTTGTTGAAAGGGCGGGGGCGGGCAGCCATCACGGCTTGCTGGCGGCATTGTCGGGCCACCTGGGGACTGTTGTTCGATACCCGTTTCGCAAGCCAACCCACAAGGTAGGTGATGCCATGTTCGAGAATATTCGTGCCGATCTGCGGGCCCATGGGGGCGACTGGGGCGCTCAGGGCTTCTGGGTGTTGCTGGTCTATCGTTTCGGGCGCTGGCGCTACGGGGTGCGCCCGGCGTTGCTGCGCAAGCCGCTGTCGCTGGTCTACAAAGTGCTGTTCAAGTGGGTGCAGATACTGACCGGCGTCGAGCTGCCCTGTGAGGTGCAGATCGGCCGCAACTTCGTCATCGACCACTTCGGCGGCATCATCATCAGCGGCTACGCGCGTTTCGGCGATGATTGCCGGATCCGCAACGGCGTGGTGGTGGGGTTGAAGAACGTCAGCGAGCCGACCGCGCCGGTATTCGGCAACAACGTCGATATCGGCGCCGGTGCCAAGGTGCTGGGCAACATCCGCATTGGCAACAACGTAGTGATCGGCTCTAACGCCGTGGTGCTGGTGGACGTGCCGGACGACTGCCTGGCGGTGGGGGTGCCTGCTATCGTCAAGGCGCGCAAGCCCGCCGAAGCAGTGCCGTGTTCATGAGGCAGGCAACACTGCCCAGCGCCAGCAGGAGGGCGCCATGCTGACAGGGATTGGCGTTGTAGTGATCGGCCGTAACGAAGGCCAGCGCCTGCAGCGCTGCCTGGCGTCGCTGGCCGGTTGCGCGCAGCAGGTGGTGTATGTCGACTCGGGCTCGACCGATGGCTCGCAGGCCTTCGCCCAGAGCCTGGGCGTCGAGGTGCTTGCGCTCGACATGACCCGGCCCTTTACCGCCGCACGGGCACGTAACGAAGGCTTCGCCTGTCTGCAATCATTGTTGCCGACACTAGGCTACGTGCAGTTCGTCGATGGTGATTGCGAAGTCATTGACGGCTGGCTGCAGCAGGCCTGCGAATTTCTCGATGCACGGCCGGAAGTGGCGGTGGTGTGTGGTCGGCGCCGCGAGCGTTTCCCGCAGCATTCGGTCTACAACCTGCTGTGTGATCTGGAATGGGACACACCGGTGGGCGAGGCCCGGGCCTGTGGCGGTGATGCGTTGATGCGTGCCGATGCGTTCAGGGCCGTGGGCGGCTTTCGCGCGGGGCTGATCGCCGGGGAAGAGCCCGAACTCTGTATTCGCCTGCGCGGTCGCGGCTGGAAGATCTGGCGCCTGCCCGCCGAAATGACCCTGCACGATGCCGCCATGACCCGTTTCAGCCAGTGGTGGCGGCGCAGCCTGCGCGCAGGCTACGCGTTCGCCGAGGGCGCCTTCCTGCATGGCGCGCCCCCTGAGCGGCATTGGCAGCGTGAGTCGCGTCGTGCCTGGCTGTGGGGGCTGGGCATACCGCTGGCGATCGTGGCTGCGTGTGCACTGCTGGGCGGTTGGGGGCTGCTGCTGTTGCTGCTCTACCCGCTGCAGGCCATGCGCCTGGCGCGCCGTGGTGGCCGCTCGGTTCGCGAGAACTGGCTGCAGGCGGTGTTCCTGGTGCTGGGAAAGTTCCCGGAGATGGTCGGGCAGGTGCGGTTTCTGTTGAACCGGTTCACTGCCGGCAAGACGGTGTTGATCGAGTACAAGTGAGAGGCCCATGGCGTTCAGATCGTTACTCAAGAGTGTGCTCACTTTGCAACCCGGCTATTCATTGCGGGCGTTGAACAACAAGTTCAAATTGCTGGTGCTGATCATCACCCAGTGGACCGACCTGCGGCCGTTCCTGCGGCACATGGAAGCTGCGCTGGGCAAGGAAGGCTTCGACAAGCTCGGTGTCGATTGCATCGGCATGGTGCAGTGGCCCTATATCAGCAAGTGCTGGTCGGTGCGGGAACGCCTCGACGCCGTGGCTTCGCACTACCAGGTGGTGACGGCGCAGTTCCCGACCTTGTTGCTGCTGGGCCGGGAAGAGCGGCGGACACTGTGCGATCTGTCAGGCATTTCTACCGACTGCACCCTGGTGCTGGACCGGCCGATCTGGTTCAAGCGCGAAGGCGAATTGGTGCTGAACCTGTTCCAGGGCGACCTGCGCGTGGCGTCACTGGCCTTCACCCTGCAGCGCACGGCGGCGGGCCTTTGCTTGTTCATCGGCGCGGTGCAGGGCATCCACAAGGGTATCGACAGCGAGCGCTCGCTGGCCATTTACCGCGACCTGACCAAGGACTTCGAAGGGCTGCGCCCGCGCAGCCTGCTGCTCGAGGCGCTCAAATGCCTGGCCAGGGCGGTCGGGGCTGACGGCCTGTATGCGGTGGGCGACGCCTATCGGCACCATCGCCATCCCTACTTTGGCGCCGAAAAGTCCCAGGACCTGGCCGCCAACTACGACGCCATCTGGCTGGAGCATGGCGCAGTACCCAGCGAGCGCGAAGACTTCTTCAGCCTCCCGCTGGCGGCGGCGCAACGTGCGGCGGAGGACATAGCGCCGAAGAAACGCGCCATGTACCGCAGGCGCCAGGCTTTGCTCGAGGCGTTGTTCGCGCAACTCGAAGCGGCGCTGGCGGCCGGCGCGGACCCGCTGCAGGTACATCGGCAACGGCTGGGCTATGCCCTGGTGTTGCAGGAGGCCAGTGCGCCGACAGCCGCGCATTCGTGGTTGGCAAAGGCTGCGGGGTTGTTCCGTCAGGCCCTGCGCGAACCCCGGGCCGACCAGCGTTTTGTGGCGTACATACGCAAGGCCGGGCTGTATCCGACCTTGAGAAAGACCTGGCGGGAGCTGTTGCGCCATGGCCCGGCGCTGCTCTGGAAACCACCCGCCGAGCAGCGTCACGACCTGCCCCTGGACGCCCCTGGCGTGGCGGCCAGTACGCTGTTCCCCGGGCACGTCCTGTTGATTTGCGAGAGCGACCCAGTACAAGCGCTCGATGGCCGCCCTGCGCAACTGCGGCAAATGCTGGTCGAGCTCGGCTACACCTGCACGGTGGCGGATTGGCGCAATCCGCAAGACTGCCTGAATGCCCTGCAAACCTGTGCGGCGGTCATCCTGCACCGTTTGCCTTACTGCGCGCAGTTGTCGAGGCTGCTCGAAGACGCCAGCCGCCTCAAGGTCACCTCTTGCTGGGATACAGACGAGTTGATCTTCGACCCGCAGGCGTATCGCCAGGGCAACGACCTGAACGGCTTGCGTGACACCGACGTGGGCAAGCTGATGGCGGCCGTGGCCCTGCACCGACAGGCACTATTGGCGTGCGAGTGCGCGATAGCGTCGAGTGCGGTGCTGGCGGCGGCGATGCAAGAGGCGGGGGCCCGGCAAGTCACGGTGGTCGAGTGCAGCCAGCAGCTGGGCCAGGTCTTCCCGGCCTTATCCGGCTTTCGCCCACGCAGGCTGCTGTCGGCGAACATCTTCTTCGCCCCCAGGAGTTTCGGTGGCGCCACGGTCGTCGCCGAGCAGATGGCGCGGTTGCTGGCGGCCACTTCGCCCTGGCAGCAATTCGTGTTCACATCGCTACCGACGACCGACACGCCCGCTTACAGCCTGTTCCGGTACCAGGCGCAGCAGGCTGCGGTGCTTGGCATCGGCCTGCCTGACCAGCGTTCGGCCCTTGAGGACTTCGAAAACCGCGCAACCCTGCCGCTGTTCGACGCGGTGCTCGAGCGCGTCGCTCCGGACCTTGTGCACCTGCATTCGATCCAGGGGCTGGGCGCGCTGCTGGCTGAAAGCTGTGCGCGGGCGGGCATCCCCTTCGTGGTGACCTTACATGACGCGTGGTGGATCTGCGGGCGCCAGTTCATGATCAACGGCCAGGGGCAATACTGCGGGCAAACGCGTATTCGCGCCGAAGTGTGTGCCGCCTGTGTCGAGGATGCGCCGCTGAACGCCTACCGTCAGCAGGCCCTGGCCGCCACCCTGCGCAAGGCCAGCCTGCTGCTGGCGCCAAGCCGCTTCGCCCGCGACCTGTATGTGGCCAATGGCTTCGATGCGGCGAAGATCCGCATCAACCGCAACGGCATCCTCGCCCCCGGCGCGGGCTACCACAAGCAGCCGGGGGCATTGCTGCGCTTCGGTTTCGTCGGGGGCAACACCGCGATCAAGGGCATCAACCTGATCACCCAGGCGTTTGCCGGGCTACCCCGCTCGGACTACGAACTCAAGGTGGTCGACAACCTGCTGCACCTGGGTTTCCGCTCGTTCAACCGGCACAGCGTGAAGATCCCGGGCCGCGTCAGCATCATCCCCGGCTACACCCAAGATGACATCGACGCGTTCTTTTCCGGCATCGACGTTTTGCTGTTCCCGACCCAGTGGAAAGAGACCTTCGGCCTTGCCGTGCGCGAAGCGCTGGTGCGTGACGTCTGGGTAATCAGCACCGACGCGGGAGGCACGGTCGAGGACATCGTCGATGGCGTCAACGGCACCATCATTCCGTTGAGCTCCGACCCACGGTATCTGCGCGAGGCTCTGGCCGATGCGCTTGAGCACCCGGAGCGCTTTGCGCACCCACACAACGCGTTCAAGGGCAGCATCACGCTGTGCAGCGACCAGGCCCTGGAGCTCCAGGGCATCTATGCGGACGTCATCGCGGGCATTGCCACGGCAGGCCCTGCACCGTCAGCCATGAAAAGCCTGAAGTAGAGGGCCGGATGCCGCCGGCGCGGCCCAGCTCATTCATCACGCGGGTATGGATTCCTATGCGCATTGCTTATTTCATCAATCAGTACCCTAAGGTCAGCCACAGTTTCATTCGCCGTGAAATCCTCGCGTTGGAGCGCCAGGGCTTCGAGATTCAGCGCATTGCCTTGCGTGGCTGGGATGCCGAACTGCAGGACGACGAGGATGTGCGCGAGCAGGGCAAGACACAGTACGTACTGCAAGGCGGCGTTAAAGCGCTGCTCAAGCCCGCGCTGCAGGTGTTGCGCCACCAGCCCGGGCGCTTTTTCGCAAGCCTGTGGCTGGCCCTGCGCCTGGGCCGGCGGGCTGACCGGGCCTGGCCCTACCACTTGATCTACCTGGCCGAGGCATGCCGTGTACTGCAGTGGCTGCAGGCGTCAGGCGCGGTGCATGTGCATGCGCATTTCGGCACCAACTCGACCGAAGTGGTGATGCTGGCCCGCGCCTTGGGTGGGCCGGCCTACAGCTTTACCGTGCATGGCCCTGAAGAGTTCGACAAACCGCAGTTCCTGCATATGGGCGAGAAGGTGCGCCGCGCCGCGTTCGTCGCGGCGGTCAGCTCCTACGGGCGCAGCCAGCTGTTCCGCTGGGTGGCGCACGAGCACTGGGGCAAGGTCAAGGTGGTGCACTGTGGCCTGGAGCGCAGCTTCCATGATGTGCCCGCCGTGGCTGTACCCAGCGCGCCGCGGCTGGTGTGTGTTGGCCGGTTGTGCGAGCAGAAAGGCCAGTTGCTGCTGCTTGAGGCCGCACGGCTGCTGGCGGCGCAGGGGGTGGAATTCGAGCTGGTGCTGGCTGGAGATGGCGAAATGCGCGAGCAGCTGGAAGCCCTGATCGCCCGGCACGGCCTGCAGGCGCAGGTGCGTATTACCGGTTGGATCAGCAGCGCACAGGTACGCGACGAAATCCTCGCCGCCCGCGCGCTGGTCTTGCCAAGCTTCGCCGAGGGCTTGCCGGTGGTGATCATGGAAGCCATGGCCTTGCGCCGCCCGGTGCTGACCACCTATGTGGCGGGTATCCCCGAGCTGGTAACCCCAGGCGAGAACGGCTGGCTGTTCCCGGCGGGGGCCGTGGAGGAACTGGCCACGGCCATGGCCGATTGCCTGGCGCAACCTGCGCAAGTGCTGCAGCGGATGGGGGAGGCGGCGTATCAGCGCGTGCTGCAACGCCATGACATCGATACCGAAGCGGCCCGGCTGGCCAGCTACTTCAAGGCATCCGCATGATCATCCTACTGAGCTGGCTGTTGGGCGCCGCGGCGCTGCTGATCCTGTTACCGGTACTGGTACTTTTCGTTCAGGTGGTGCTGGGCTGCCTGCCCGCCCGGCCGTTGCCCATGGCCACCGGCAAGCGGGCACGGGTAGCGGTGCTGGTGCCGGCGCACGACGAGGCGTCGGTCATTGCTGCCACCCTCGCCAGCATCACTCCGCAACTGGCCACAGGTGACCGCCTGTTGGTGGTGGCGGACAACTGCAGCGATGACACCGCCACGCTTGCCCGGCAGGCGGGCGCGCAAGTGGTCGAGCGCCAGGATGATCGATTGCGCGGCAAGGGCTACGCACTGGATTTCGGTGTGCGCCACCTGGCGGACGACCCACCGCAGGTGCTGATCGTCATCGACGCCGACTGCCTGGCGGACGCGGGCGCTATCGAGCGGTTGACGCGTTGCTGCAGCGAGACTGCGCGGCCCGTGCAAGCCCTCTACCTGATGCATGCGCCAGCAGGTGCCGGGTTGAAAGTACAGATCGCCGAGTTTGCCTGGCGGGTGAAGAACCTGGTGCGCCCGCGCGGTTGGGCGTGGTTGGGCCTGCCTTGCCAAATGATGGGCTCGGGCATGGCGTTGCCGTGGCGCGACCTTGCACTGATCGACCTGGCCCACGGCCACCTCGTCGAAGACCTGAAGATGGGGCTGGACCTGTGTCGCAACGGCAAACCACCGATGTTCTGTCCGCAGGCGCAGGTCTACAGCCAGTTTCCGAGCAGTGACGAAGGCCTGGCAATACAGCGTACTCGCTGGGAACACGGCCACCTCGGCGTACTGCTTGCTGACGCCCCTCGGCTGATGCTGAGCGCGTTGACTCGACGCAACGGGCGCCTGTTGGCCATGGCCATCGACCTGATGGTGCCGCCGCTGGCCCTGCTGGTGCTGACATTGATGGCATTGCTGGGCCTCACGTGGTTGGCGTATGCGCTGTTCGGCATGTTGTTGCCGGCATTGCTGGCCACGCTGGCCATGGTTCTGCTGGGTAGCGCGGTGCTGCTGGCCTGGCTGCGCTTCTGCCGTGAGCAGATGCCCTTTTCGGTGTTGCTGTATGCCCCTTGTTACGCGGCGAAGAAGATCCCGTTGTACCTGGGGTTTCTGGTGCGACGCCAGGTGGAATGGGTACGTTCGAAACGGGATGACAGCTGATGACGGATCGTACATGGCAACGGCGCTGGGCCACTGTCGTCGACAAACTGCAGGTGGTGGCTGACGCAGCTGATGAGCAACGGCTGCTCGACACCTTGTTGGCCCCGCAAGCACCCACCGTGCTGGGATTCGTCAATGCCCACGCCATGAACCTGATGGCGGGCAACGGTGAATTCTACAAGGCGTTGGTGGCCGCCGACGTGTTGCTGCGAGATGGCTCGGGCATGGGGCTGCTGTACCGCCGGCTGGGCCTTGCGCCAGGGTTGAACATGAACGGCACCGATTTCATCCCCCGTGTGCTGGCGGCCTGCAAAGGCCGACGGGTTGCCCTGTGGGGCACCCGGGAGCCTGCCCTGGCCCAGGCGGCGCAGCACTGCGAAGCCCGCTTCGGGGTGCGGCCGGTGTCGGTGCACGATGGCTTCGCCGACGTGGAGACCTATCTGCGCCTTGCCCGCGAACTGCAACCCGAGGTAATCGTGCTGGGCATGGGCATGCCCAGGCAGGAGCTGGTTGCAGCCCGGCTGGTGGCCGTTGCCGGGCCATGCCTGGTCGTGTGCGGCGGGGCGATCCTGGACTTTCTGGGGGGAGGGGTGGAGCGGGCCCCAGCCTGGGTGCGACGGCTGGGCATGGAGTGGCTGTACCGCTTATTGAAGGAACCCAGGCGCTTGTTTGGCCGTTATGTACTGGGTAACCCCTTGTTTGTCTTGCGCACCCTGGCCTGCAGCAAGGCGCGTGGCACAGCCGGTTCCGGTGTGCCGGGCAGTGAGCCCTGACCCGCCTGACTGCTGGCGCGCGCCGCAGCGATGGCGCAGTACTGCTACAGTGATATCAATCGTCGCCAGACAGCAAAAACAATAAACAGGCGAAATGCAGCATCAGCCCCTGAATGAACGCCATCCTGGTGGCCGGACGCTCAGGCGAGCTCTTGAATAAGGGGGTCTTGCCGCATGCAGGGATCGATAATGCGCGCTCGCGTTCAGGCCATCCGTGGCACCTCAATCACAGCAGTGAAATACAACCCCTGCAGGCTTGCCGGGGTGCGAGCGCTATCGCCAGTGGCCATGCCGATGCCCTGGCTGCCCGGGCAATTGCAACCCTTGATTTCATATCGTGTTCAGCCTGATGGAAGGGTGTTCGCCATGCTCACATTGATCGCTCACATTGATGAGGCCTGACAATGGTTTTGGAACCCAGAAGCAGTCGTCCCGTACTCCAGCGCAGAAGCAACGTCAGCAACGCGGTGCAGGCGGGCCTTGACGGTATTGCGGTGACCGGTGTCGCCTGGTACCTGATCTACGAACAGTTTGGCTACATCACTTCCGACTACGTGATCATGCTGCTGTTGCTGATCGGCGCGTTGGCGGTCATCTACGACCACTACGCCATCTACCGCACCAACGTCGGCTTGACGGTCAAGGCATTCAGGCTGTTCAAGGCCTGGTCGGCGACGTTCTGCTTCCTGGTGGTAATGGCGTTCCTGACCAAACAGAGCGAATCGTATTCGCGGCTGCTGGTCGGGGAGTTGTTCGTCATCGGCTATTTCGTCCAGCTGTTCCTGCACATTGCCGTGCGCGAAGTGCAGAAGCGCTTCATGGCCCATGCGTACCGCATGGAAAACGCGCTGATCATCGGCAACGGTGAACTGGCCGATTTCCTTTATCGCAAGATCAGCAACAACCCCTGGTTCGGCGAGCGGGTGGTGGGTTGTGTGTTGTTCGACGAAGCCGACGCAGTGCCGCGGGCCGAGGGGCAGCAGGGGCCGCCCGTGCTTGGGCATATATCCGCGCTCGACGAGATCGTCGCGCAGCACGCCATACGTACGGTGTACCTGGTAACGCCGCTCGGCGGTTCCGAAGTGATCAACGATATCTACTTGAAGCTGCTGGAAAAATGCATCGCCGTGAACTGGGTGCCGGATATCTTTTCGCTGCGCCTGATCAACCACAGCGTTCGCGAAATCGCCGGGATTCCGGTATTGACCTTGTCCGAAACACCCTTGACCGGCATGAGCCTGTTCCTCAAGAACGTCGAGGACCGGGTGCTGGCGGCGTTGATCCTGCTGTTCATCTCGCCCGTGCTGCTGGTTGTCGCCCTGGTCATCAAGCTCGACAGCCCTGGGCCGGTGTTCTTCCGCCAGGAGCGCATGGGCTGGACCGGCGAATCGTTCCGTATCTGGAAGTTCAGGAGCATGCATGTGCACCAGCCTGAAGCCGGTGTGCTCCAGCAGGCCCAGAAGAACGACCCGCGGTTGACCCGGGTGGGCGCCTTCATCCGCCGTACCAGCCTGGATGAGCTGCCCCAGCTGTTCAACGTGCTGACCGGGGAGATGTCGCTGGTGGGCCCGCGCCCCCATGCGCTGCAGCACGACACGCAGTACTCCCAGGACATCGTCGACTATTTTGCCCGCCACAACATCAAGCCCGGCATGACTGGCCTGGCCCAGGTACGTGGCTTCAGGGGCGAAACCAAGGACATCGCGCAGATGGTCCAGCGCATCAATTCCGATATCGAGTACATCAACAACTGGTCGCTGTGGCTCGACTTCGTGATTCTGGTGCGCACGCTCAATGCCTTCACCGGCAAACACGCCTACTGAGAAGTGTCGAGCTGACCGGCGGGCCGACGGCCGGTCACACATCCCGGCACGCAGCACTACACTTGCCCGGTGATGGCGACCTGCCTGCATCGGCCTGGTCGCCCCTTCAAGGATGAAAGACCCAGTCACTGTCGGTCCGCAGCGCGGACCGGCGGTGTCCTGCAAGGAGACGCAGGTCGATGGTCATCAAGCGAACGAGCAAGGTTCGCGTGCCAGCAATGGCCCGTGAGCCGTCGAAAAGTGGCAATGAACTCCAGGGAGCGGTCGAAGGGTTGCTGGCCAGCCCGCTGTTCGTCAAGTCGCGGCGCCTGGGCAGCCTGCTCAGTTACCTCGCCCAGCGCAGCCAGCAGGGCGGCGAGGGCATCCCCAGCGAATACGATATCGGCATCGCGGTGTTTCGCCGGGATCCTGCGGTGTACTGCACGGGCGACGACCCGGTGGTACGGGTGCAGATCGGTCGCCTGCGGCGCAAGCTTGCGGACTATTACGCCACGCATGGGGCTCATGAGCCGTTGCGCCTGAGCGTACCTGCCGGAGGTTATCGGCTGTGCTGCGAACGGTGGGGCGCGCCGTTGGCCGATGGTCGGCCGGCGGTACTGTGCGTGCGGCCGTTCAGTTGCCTGACCAGCCTGGGTGGGGCGTTCGCGCGGGGGTTGGGCGAGGAGTTGTGCGACTTGCTGTTCCATGGTTTCGAACGTGCCTCGGTGCGCGTGCGCTTACCACGGGGGGCACCGACGCCAGGCGAACTCACCCATGAGCATGCTTACCTGCTTGAGGGCAGTGTGCGGGCCGAAGCCAACCGTGTGCGGGTGGCGGTGCGTCTGCTGGACGTGGGGGCGGGCAGCCTGCTCTGGTCGGCCCGTTTCGACCGAGGCGGACCATTGCTGATCGCCACCGAGCAGGAGCTGGCCGAGGCCATCTGCCACTGCGTGATCGGTCAGTTCGTCCGGCACGCAGGGTGATACCGCCGGGGCGAACCCCGGCGGTCAAGGCTCAGGAAGGGATGATCCACTTCTGATCGGAGTACATGTAGGTGGCGCTGTTGGCGAAGGTCAGGTCGATCTCCTGGGCATTGGAGCGTGAGCTGCTGAACATGGTGCTGGTCTGCACGTCCTGTTGGAACCACACCAGGATGCTTTCCTTCGGCGTGAGGCTGGTGCTGCCCTGTACGACCGCACTGGTGGCCACGTAGATCGGCGTGCTCACCTGCTTGCCGTCGATGCCGGTGGACAGCTGGTTGACGCCCGGATGGATCGAACCGTACTTATTGATCAAGGTGACCGCCGTTTCCGGTCCACCGGTGGAAGGCGCCCCGAGTACGCCTGCATCGTCGAGGATCGATTGTTGCCCGAGGCCGATGGTGACGATATTGGTGGCCGTGGTCACCGTGACATTGTCCTGGAAGGTGTTGGTGCCAAACAGCTGGTACTGGGGCGTCCAGCTGAAAGTGTTGTTCATCAGGTACTTGTCGTAGGACTGCCAGACCACGTTGTACGCAGCGTCTCCGACCTTCTTGGCGAAGCACAGCTTGTACTTCCCGTCCTTGAGAGTACGTAGGTCATCGGCGGCAATCTGGATGTTCACCGATTTGGTAACGGCATCGGTGATGGTGCGGAACAGATTGGCGTAGTGGCTCTGCTCCAGGGGCTGGGTTCGGCCAAGCAGGGCCTTGACCGCTTGTTGCACCTGTTCCTGGCGCTGCTGGGCGACGGCGAGCTGTTGTTTGCTTGCGGCATTCGAATTGCTCATGGTGTCCCTCTGTCCTTGTTGAGTGATGATTGCCGAATTCCGGCCTGTGCCGGCGTGTCGACCAGGCCACTCTAGGCGGGGCAGGAAGGCCGGCGAAGTATCACGGTGTTACAAGGCAGCGGCTGTCATGCCGCCCACTCAAATGAACAAGGGCCGCAATGCGGCCCTTGTTGCTAGGTTATGTACGAAAAGTATGGTCATCCTACGTTGTGGGAGCGGGCTTGCCCCGCGATCTGCCGCAACGCGGCAGCCTACGGCATCTCTGACACCATTTGATATCGGGTAAAGGAGCGCTTCGCACTCCATCGCGGGTCAAGCCCGCTCCCACAAACTTTTCGCACAGAGCCTAGAGCAGATGCGCAAGCAAGGCTCAGGCAGTGCTCTTCACGTTGGCGTCGGCCCAGGTGAAGTTCCAACTGGTGCGCTTGCCCTTGGCCACTTCGATGAGCTTGTTTTCGTAGGTCGTATGGCTGATCTCGCCGGTGAACGTCAATGTGCGTGCGCTGTTGTTGCCTGTGACTTCGCCTGGTTGGCCGTTGCTCAGGATCATCGCTTTCTTGAGGTCTTCCGCGGATGGCGCGCTGGCCTGGTTTTTCTCTACAGTTACGAAATGCATGGTTACACCTCCTGTGTGGTTTGAACCTCGGCACGGCGCGGCGCGCCGGCCGAGGGGCACACTGTAGGCGCGTGGTGGGCAGGGGCTTAAGTTACAAGGCAGGCGCCGAAGTAACAGGGCGTAACTCCGTGGTGGATACCCCGGTTAGCCTTACGCCCCAGACAGTGACAACGGGTGCAACGCCCTGAACCCTTGCGCCTCTTCCACCAGCCAGTCATGCACTGCCCGGGCGCCAGGCTGGGTCAGCCCGCCGGGCGGGTAGTGCAGCACGTAGCGCTTGTGGTTGGCGATCGGTACGCCGAACGGCACGATCAGCGCACCGCGCTCAAGTTCACCGTTGAGCAGGGTGCGCCGGGCGATGGCCACGCCGACACCGGCTATCGCCGCCTCGATGGTCAGGTGGTTGCGGTTGAAGGTGTGACCACGACGCACGTCCAGCCCGCCGGCGCCGATACCGTCCAGGTAGAACTCCCATTCGGCATATTCCGAGCTGCCGCGCCAGGCGGTGATGTCGTGCAGCAGCGGATAGTGCACAAGGTCCGTCGGCCCGTGCAGCGGCGGGCGGCCGCGCAGCAGTGCAGGGGAGCAGACCGGGAAGATCTGTTCATCCAGCAACGGGGTCGACAGCATGCCCGGGTAGCTGCCGTCGTTGAGGTCGATGGCCAAGTCGAAGTCATCCGGGTGCAGGGCTTGATTGCTGTCCTCGGCCACCAGGCGCAGCTCGATGTCGGGGTAGCGCTGTTGGAAGCGCGGCAGGCGCGGCGTGAGCCATTTGGCCAGGAACGACGGGATCGAGCGCAGGCGCAAGGTGCCACGGATCTCGCCGGCATCCAGGCGCAGCAGCTCGGCCTCGATGCTGCCATAGGCCTCGGCCACGGTCTGCGCAAGGCGCTGCCCCTCGGCCGACAGCTCGACGCCGCGGGCGCGCCGCAGGAACAGGCGATAGCCCAGGCGCTCTTCCAGTTGGCGCATCTGCTGGCTGACGGCGCCGGGGGTGATGTGCAGCTCTTCGGCGCAGCGGGTGAATGACAGGTGCCGCGCCGCGCAGGCAAACACATGCAGCCAGACGTACACCTGGCCGTTGAGTGGACCCTTCATTGTTTAGTCCTGCTAAAGGCTTGTGTAGGAAGTTTCGTTGGTCATGTCGACCTGGGCGCGTCAGTATCGCCCAACTTTGTAATACCGTTCAATTTTTCCAGAGATCCGTGGTGTGCGTTGTACGGCTGCCACGGTCAGGCATTAGCATGGCTATCAGTGTTTTCGACCTTTTCAAGATTGGCATCGGCCCATCGAGCTCCCACACCGTCGGCCCCATGCGCGCCGCGGCAACCTTCGCCCTGGCCCTGCGCGAGCGCGGCCTGCTGGCCCAGGTGAGCCGGGTCGAGGTCCGTCTGTATGGCTCGTTGTCGGCCACTGGGGTTGGCCATGCCACCGACCGTGCCTGTCTGTTGGGCCTGATGGGCCAATGGCCGGACCGCATCGACCCGCACAGCATCGAGCCACGCATCGACCAGTTGATGCAGGAGCAGTGCCTGATGCTCGATGCCAGCCATCCGATCGAGTTCCAGTACAGCCGTGACATGCGCCTGCTCGACGAGAGCCTGGCCTATCACCCCAACGCCATGACCTTGGAAAGCTTCGGCGCCCAGGGCAGCCTGTTCAGCCAGACCTACTATTCGGTGGGTGGCGGCTTCATCGTCGAGCAAAGCGAAATCGACGCACCCCAGGTTGGCGGCGCCGAGGTCGAGCTGCCTTACGAGTTTTCCAGCGCAGAAGAGCTGCTGGTGCTGTGCAAGCAGCATGGGCTGAGTGTCAGCCAGCTGATGCTGGCCAACGAGCGCGCCTGGCGCTCGGAAAGCGAGATACGTGAAGGCCTGCTGAACATCTGGGCCGCCATGCGCGAGTGCGTGGTCAACGGCCTGCGCAATGAAGGCATCCTGCCTGGCGGGCTCAAGGTCAAGCGCCGCGCCGCACGCCTGCACCGCAGCCTGCAGGAGCTGGGCAAGCCCAACGTGATCGGTTCGACCCTCAGCGCCATGGAGTGGGTCAACCTGTTCGCCCTGGCGGTCAACGAAGAGAACGCCGCCGGCGGACGCATGGTCACCGCGCCCACCAACGGCGCGGCCGGGATCATTCCAGCGGTGCTGCACTACTACATGAAATTCAACCCCGGCGCCTGCGACGACGACGTGGTGACCTTCCTGCTGGCGGCGGCAGCGGTGGGCATCCTGTGCAAGAAGAACGCCTCGATTTCCGGCGCCGAAGTGGGCTGCCAGGGCGAGGTCGGTTCGGCCTGTTCGATGGCTGCCGCCGGCCTGGCCGAAGTGTTGGGCGCCACGCCGCCGCAGCTGGAAAATGCCGCCGAGATTGCCCTGGAACATAACCTCGGGCTGACCTGCGACCCGGTCGGTGGGCTGGTCCAGGTACCGTGCATCGAGCGCAACGCCATTGCGGCGGTCAAGGCGATCAATGCCGTGCAGATGGCCTTGCGTGGCGATGGTGAGCATTTCATTTCCCTCGACCAGGTGATCCGCACCATGCGCGATACCGGTGCCGACATGCACGCCAACTACAAGGAAACCTCACGCGGCGGCCTGGCCGTGGCGTTCGTCGAGTGCTGACAGCACGCCAGGCATGCACTTGACCCTGTAGGAGCGGCCTTGTGTCGCGAAAGGGCCGCGCAGCGGCCCCAGTTTTCAGCTACGCAACAAAAATCGCCGGGGCCGCTTTGCGGCCCTTTCGCGACACAAGGCCGCTCCTACAGGGGGCGCGCCAGGTCTTTGAAATGTGAGCAAGACAGTTGCTCCCACAAGAGCGACACCCACCCTGCAACACCCGCTGTACCTGCGACAAAAACAACTACAAGGCGATACCCATGACTGATGTACAAAGCACCACGACCCTTCGTGCGGATTCGGCTGCCCCGGCTACGGCCTCGGGCTCGACCACCTGGAACCGCCACGACACCACCTGGGCCCTGGGCCTGTATGGCACCGCTATTGGTGCCGGCACCCTGTTCCTGCCGATCAACGCTGGCGTCGGCGGCTTCTGGCCGCTGCTGATCCTGGCGCTGCTGGCGTTCCCCATGACCTTCTTCGCCCACCGCGCGCTGACCCGCTTCGTGCTGTCCGGGCGCAAGGGCGGCAGCGAAGACATCACCGAGGTGGTGGAAGAGCACTTCGGTGTTGGCGCCGGCAAGCTGATCACCCTCCTGTATTTCTTCGCCATCTTTCCGATCCTGCTGGTTTACAGCGTGGCGCTGACCAACACCCTCACCAGCTTCTTCGAACACCAGCTGCACCTGAACGCGCCGCCCCGTGCACTGCTGGCGCTGCTGCTGATTTGCGGCCTGATGATCATCGTGCGCTGCGGCCAGCAACTCATCGTCAAGGCCATGAGCTTGCTGGTCTACCCCTTCGTCGCTTCGCTGCTGTTGCTGGCGCTGAGCCTGATCCCCAACTGGAACGGTGCGTTCTTCGCCCAGGCCAATGAGGGCCTCAGCGCCTCGAACCTGATGCTCACCCTGTGGTTGGCGATCCCTGTGATGGTGTTCTCGTTCAACCACTCACCGATCATCTCGGCCTTTGCCGTCGACCAGAAACATCGCTACGGCGTTGACGCCGACCGCAAGAGCGGCCGCACCCTGGCCACTGCCCACGTGATGATGGTGCTGACGGTGATGTTCTTCTGCTTCAGCTGCGTGCTGGCCCTGAGCCCTGAGAACCTGGCTGAGGCCAAGGCGCAGAACATCTCGATCCTGTCGTACCTGGCCAACCACTTCCAGACCCCGGTGATCGCCTTCGTTGCGCCGCTGATCGCGCTGGTGGCGATCACCAAATCGTTCCTGGGCCACTACATCGGCGCCAGCGAAGGCTTCCAGGGCATGATCGTCAAGAGCCTGCGCGGGCGTGGCAAAACCTGGCCGGCCAAACGCCTGGAACGTGCCACGGCGCTGTTCATGGTGGTGACCTGCTGGGCGGTGGCCACACTCAACCCGAGCATCCTTGGCCTGATCGAAGGCCTGGGTGGCCCGGTGATCGCCTGCCTGCTGTTCCTGATGCCGATGTACGCGGTGCACAAGGTGCCGGCGCTGCGTCAGTACTCGGGCAAGCTGTCGAATGTGTTCGTCGTGTTGATCGGCTTGATTACGTTGTCGGCGATCGTCTACAGCTTCGTCGCCTGATTTTCCCTCACCAGATGCAACAAGGCCGCTGTCCCTGCCGGGCAGCGGCCTTGTTGCATCTGGTGACGGCAGCGGGCTACTTGGTCTTGTGCTGCAGCGCCACGAAACTACGACGCATGTCGCTGGCCCAGCCGTCGAGCACCGGCTTGACGTCGGCCAGGGTGAGTTTCTGGGTGTCGTTTTCCAGCTCCTTGCCACTGCCTTTGCGCACCACCTGGGCCAGCACTTTCTGGCTGGCGCCATCGAGGAAGGCCGCCTCTACCGCGATGTCCACATCCTGGTCACGCCCACCGGCGGCGGTGTTGACCGCTGCTGCCACCAGGGCGATGGGGATGACTTCGTAGGGCTTGAGGCCTTCGTTGCTGGTGGCCACGGCGGTGATCGCCGGACGCACCACGATGGTGTTAGGCCCAGGCTCCTTGACCAGCGTCAGCACACTGCCCAGCTCGCGGCGCATGGCTTCGTTGAAGTAGCGGGTGATCTCCTGCAGGGTCTGCGCCGAGATCACGTTGGTCGGTTGTGGTTTGGGGTAGAACTGGCTCGGCTCGATGAACACCTTGGTGTACTGGCTGGCTTTCAGGTTCGGGTCGACCCAGCGCATCACCGGCGCGCCAGAGACACTTTCAGCCGGCTTCAGGCGGCTGTAGTCCTTGAGAAAGCCAGAGTAATCCTTGGGGTCGACGCGGTTGCTGGAGCAGGCAACCAGGGCAAGCAGGGCTGCGCACAACAGGGTGCTGCGAGACAGTTGCATCATGATGGCGGTGTCCATGAGTGAATTGGCCAGAACAACGCTAGCAGGTGCTTGGCGGAAGGCCAGCATCCCGCTCGATTCTCATAGCCGTTTCGCACGTCCACCCCCGAAGCAGCCGACTTTTCATTGAATACGGAAGCTGGAAAAGTATGCCCTTTACGGGTATGGTTTGGAGCGTTGGATATGGATGTCTATAAAAGAAGGGCGTTCGCTCGCTGGCAACTCAGCGAGAACCTCCCGGATTGTGTGCTGTGCAAGGCTGTCGAGGAAATGCAGTGCGGCCTGGTGGATGCCAGCCTCGGCGGGCTGTTGTTCAAAAAGCGCGTCGCCGGACAGGGTGCCGGAAAGCGAGGCAGCTACCGCACGTTGCTGTCAGCCCGCATCGGCAGCCGCTATGTGTTTTTGCATGGCTTCAAAAAGAACGACCAGGTGAATGTAACGCCTGACGAGCAGAAAGCGTTGCAGTTCTCCGGCAAGGTATTCCTGGATTTATCACCGCAGGCGTTGGCCAAGGCCTTGGGCTGCGGTGTACTGATGGAGGTCCACTGTGACCAGCAAACTCATTGAATCATTGCGTGATGACCTGTGTGCCCTGGAGCGGGCGGGCGCGGTCGGCAAAGTCACGCTGCGGGATTTCGAAGCAATTTGCCCGGCGCCCGTGCGGACATTCACCGCTCAAGACATCAAGCAATTGCGTGAAGCCCTCAATTTCAGCCAGCCGGTGTTCGCCCTGCACCTGCATACCAGCGCCTCCACGGTGCGCAAGTGGGAGCAGGGCGAAACACGTCCAGCGGGGCCTGCGTTGAAACTGCTCAATGTCATCGCTGACAAAGGCCTGCAAGCCATCCTTTGAGCAAAAGCCGTCAGCCCAACGCCTCACGCAACCGGTACCACAGCATCCCCAGCGCCAGCAGCGGCGAGCGCAATGCCTTGCCGCCGGGGAAGGTCAGGTGGGGCACCGAACTGAATACGTCGAACCCGTAACTGGCCTGGGTGGCGATGGCCTCGGCCAGCAGTTTCGCGGTCCAGTGCGTAGTGTTCAGGCCGTGCCCGGAATAGCCCTGGGCATAGAACACATTGGGGTGCTGGCTGAGCCTGCCGACCTGCGGGAAGCGGTTGGCGGTGATGCCGATCATGCCGCCCCATTGGTAGTCCAGGCGCACATCGGCCAACTGTGGGAACACCTTGAGCACCTTGGGCCGCATGTAGGCGCCGATGTCCTTCGGGTCGCGCCCGGAGTAGTGGCAGGCGCCGCCGAACAGCAGCCGGTTGTCGGCAGTGAGGCGGTAATAGTCCAGGCCGACTTTCTGGTCGCACAGCGCCATGTTCTGCGGGATCAGCGCCCGGGCAAGGTGTTCGGGCAGCGGTTCGCTGGCTACTACATAGCTGCCGGCAGGCAACACTTTGCCGCTCAGGCGCGGTTCCAGTTCGTCGAGGTGAGCGTTGCAGCCCAGCACCAGGCTCTGGGCGCGGACCTTGCCGCGCGCGGTGTGCAGGGTCACGGTGCTGCCATGTTCGATGCGCAGCACCGGGCTCTGCTCGAAGATCTTCACGCCCAGGCCATGGGCGGCGCGGGCTTCGCCCTGGACCAGGTCGAGCGGGTGCAGGTGGCCCGAGCCCATGTCCACCAGGCCACCGGCGTACTGGTCGCTGGCGACGATCTCATGCATACGGTCGGCGCCAACCAGCCGGGTCTGGTGGCGGTAGCCGAGGTCGGCAAGTTCGCGCTGCTCGTCTTCGAAGGCGGCAAACTGCGCCGGGGTGTTGGCCAGCTCGCAGAAGCCCCAGCGCAGGTCGCAGTCGATGCCGTACTGCTCGATGCGCCGGGCCACCAGCGCCACCGAGTCGATGCCGGCCTGCTTGAGGTAACGCACGCCGTCCTGGCCGACGTTCCGGGCAAAGCCCGAAACGTCATGGCCGATGCCGCGGATCAGCTGGCCGCCGTTGCGCCCGCTGGCGCCCCAGCCGATGCGCCGGGCCTCCAGCAGGATTACCGTGAGCCCGCGTTCGGCCAGCTCCAGGGCGGCGTTGACCCCGGTCAGGCCGCCGCCGACCACGCACACGTCGGCTTGCAGGTCCTGGTCGAGCACAGGGTAGGGGGCTGCCTTGCGCGCCGTGGCGGCGTAGTAGGAAGCGGTGTGTTCAGTCATGTGAGGCATGGGCGTGCTCGACTCAGCGGTTGGACTTGATCTTGCTCCAGGAGCGGGTCATCTGCCGCAGGATCGGCGGGCTGGGCATGGTGGAGACATACAGTTTGTCCAGCACCTCCTGGGGCGGGTAGATCTCGGGGTTGTTCACCAGTGCCGGGTCCATGTCAGCCTTGGCATCCGGGTTGGCGTTGGCATAGCCGACCGTGGCGCTGACCTTGGCGATCACCTTGGGGTCGAGCAGGTAGTTGATGAACGCCAGGGCTTGCTCGGGGTTCTTGGCATCCTTGGGGATGGCCAGCAGGTCGAACCACAGGTTGCTGCCTTCCTTGGGGATGCTGTAGGCGACCTTGACGCCGTTGCCGGCCTCTTCGGCACGGTGGGCGGCCTGGAACACATCGCCGGAGTAACCGAAGGCCACGCAGACGTCACCGTTGGCCAGGTCGGATACGTACTTGGAGGAGTGGAAGTAGGTGATATAGGGGCGCAGCTCCAGCAGCCGTGCCTCGGCCTTTTTATAGTCGTCGGCCTTCTCGCTGCGCGGGTTCATGCCCATGTAGTTGAGGATGGCCGGGAACAGTTCGTCGGGGGAATCCATGAACGCCACGCCGCACTGCTTGAGCTTCTTCAAGTTCTCTGGCTCGAACAGCACGGCCCAGGAGTCGATCCTGTCGATGCCCAGCACCGCCTTCACTTTATCGACGTTGTAGCCAATGCCGTTGGTGCCCCACAGGTAAGGCACGGCGTACTGGTTGCCCGGGTCGTTCTGCTCAAGCTGCTTGAGCAGTTTCGGGTCCAGGTGCTGCCAGTTTGTCAGCTTGCTGCGGTCCAGCGGCAGGAACGCGCCGGCCTGGGCCTGGCGGGCGAGGAAATGGTTGGACGGCACTACCACGTCGTAGCCGGTGCGCCCGGCCAGCAGCTTGCCTTCCAGGGTTTCATTGGAGTCGAACACGTCATAGACCACCTTGATCCCGCTGCTGGCCTGAAAGTCCGCCAGGGTGGTATCACCGATGTAATCGGTCCAGTTGTACACGCTCACCGTCGGCTGGGCCTGGACGGCAGCGCCGAACAGCAGGGCAAAGGTTGCGGGGATCAGGGCTTGCGGATGACGCATGTCGACACCTCGTTGGTCTTGTTCTTCGAATTCGGTGGTGTAGGGGCTGCTGCGCAGCCCATCGCCGGCAAGCCGGCTCCCACAATGGAAACGCAATCACTGTGGGAGCTGGCTTGCCAGCGAAAAGGGGCGCGCAGCGCCCCCCGGGGCGGATTACACGCTCAGCAACAGGAACTCACGCTCCCACGAACTGATCACCCGCTTGAAGTTCTCGTGCTCGGCGCGCTTGACCGCCACGTAGCCCTGGACGAACTGCTGGCCCAGGTACTGCTGCACCACTTCACAATCTTCCATGTGCTGCAACGCGTCCTCGATGGTGATCGGCAGGCGCAGGTTGCGCCTTTCGTAAGCGCGGCCCTGCACCGGCGCACTCGGCTCGAGCTTCTCGACCATGCCGATATAGCCGCACAGCAGGCTCGCGGCGATGGCCAGGTACGGGTTGGCATCGGCACCCGGCAGGCGGTTTTCCACGCGCATCGCCTCAGGGCTGGAGGTTGGCACGCGCAGGCCGGCGGTACGGTTTTCTTCACCCCACTCGACATTCACCGGCGCCGAAGTGTCGGGCAGGAAGCGGCGGAACGAGTTGACGTTGGGCGCGAACATCGGTAGCAGCTTGGGGATGTATTTCTGCAGGCCGCCGATATGGTGCAGGAACAGTTCGCTCATGCTGCCGTCTTCGTTGGCGAAGATCGGCTTGCCGGTGGCGATGTCGACCACGCTCTGGTGCAGGTGCATGGCACTGCCCGGCTCGTCGGTGATCGGCTTGGCCATGAAGGTGGCGGTGACGTTGTGCTTGAGCGCCGCCTCGCGCATGGTGCGTTTGAACACGGTGATCTGGTCGGCCAGGTCCAGTGCGTCGCCATGGCGGAAGTTGATCTCCATCTGCGCCGGGCCGTCTTCGTGGATCAGCGTGTCCAGGTCCAGGCCTTGCAGTTCGCACCAGTCGTAGACGTCCTCGAACAGCGGGTCGAATTCGTTGGCGGCGTCGATGGAGAACGACTGCCGGCCACTTTCGGCGCGGCCCGAGCGGCCCAGCGGCACTTGCAGTGGCAGGTCCGGGTCTTCACAGCGCTGCGTGAGGTAGAACTCCATCTCTGGCGCAACGATTGGCTGCCAGCCCTTGTCGGCGTAAAGCTTGAGCACCTTTTTCAGCACGTTGCGCGGCGACAGCTCGATGGGGTTGCCCTGCTTGTCGAAGGTGTCGTGAATCACGATCGCGGTGGGTTCGATGGCCCACGGGATCTGGTACACCGCGGTGGGGTCGGGGCGGCAGACCATGTCGATGTCGGCGGCGTCGAGCAGGCTGTAGTAGATGTCATCGTCGACGTAGTCGCCGGTCACGGTCTGCAGCAGCACGCTCTCGGGCAGGCGCATGCCGCGCTCGTGGAGGAACTTGGCGGTGGGGGCGATCTTGCCGCGGGCGATGCCGGTCAGGTCGCTGATCACGCATTCGACTTCGGTGATCCGGTGTTCTTTCAGCCAGGTGGACAGCTGATCGAAGGGGGCGTTCATACAAACCTCTTGGTTGGGTAGTTGTGGTGGGAAGCATGGCGCTCATCACGTAGGGCACTTCCCACAGGTGACGCTGAGGACTATCTTGGGCGCAGCCCCCTGGGCTGATCTATCCACTTTCTTCGTCAGTCAATGCACCAAAAGAGTGCAACTAGGACAGCGCGTGACAACGCCAATCGCCTTGCAGGTTCAGGATTTCCGCACCACCGATGTGACCGAACAAACCCGCGTCACCCCCGGCTGGCAGCAGCAGTACCGGCAGATGTCCCCCGGGCATTTCAACGGCCAGCTGCGTTGGCTGGGGCTCGAGGGCGTGGAGGTTTACGAGGAGCGCCTGAACACACGTGTCGAACAGTTCTTCCGTGCCCCCAGCGGCGCCCTGGCGTTCTGTTTCGACCGCAGCGAGAACAGCCTGTACCTGCTCAACGAAGACAGCCGCAACATCTGGATCACCCCGGAGAACTACCAGGAGGTGGCGGTGGTGTTCGAGCAACCGTTCCTGGCCAGCCACGGGTTGGATGTGGAGCGCTTGCGCGGGCTGTTCATGGTGCCGCTGAGCTGTCAGCAGAATGCCTTGTTCGGCAACTGGCTGAGCGCCACCCTGACCCGCCTGGGCCAGGCCGATTGCCCGCTGGAGGGCAGGGCGCTGGCGGAGCAGTTGCTGGAGGACTGCCTGTTCATTCTCGACAACGCCGGGCAGCGTTTACAAGGCGATGCCCTGGGCCGGCGCGACGAGGAACGGGCGATCATGCGCAGGGTCAGTGAATGGGCGGCCGATTGCCCCGACGAGACCCTCAACCTGGTGCAGTTGGCCAAGGTTGCCGGGGTTTCCGTGCGTCAGTTGCAGCAGGCGTTCAAGGGCTTTACCAACCTGCCGCCGGCGCATTGGTTGCGCCTGCGCAGGCTCAACGGGGCTCGGCGGGATCTTCTGGCCGGGGATGCGACCGTGGCCGAGGTGGCCATGCGCTGGTCGTTCTGGCACCTGGGGCGGTTTTCCGAGAGTTATCGGCAGCTGTTTCGCGAGTTGCCGAGCGAGACACTCAGGCGCGCGCGCGGTGCCTAGCCCCTGGAACTGTGGGAGCGGCTTTAGCCGCGAACACCGGCGAAGCCGGTGCCATGCACGGTGTCGTCTGCTTCGCGGCTAAAGCCGCTCCCACAGGGGGCGTGCATTGCCCAGGATTGCACAGTACCTGTGGGAGCGGGTTTACCCGCGAAGATGACACCTCGGTGTATGCCCGCGTTCGCGGGTGAATCGCAGCGGCGAACCGCCGCTCCCACTTATTGACCTGGATGGCCGCGAGACAAGATACAGATCAGCGCGTGATTGCAGCCCAGATGGCGACAAGGGCCGCATTGCGGCCCTTGTCGATGACTCAGTTGCGATCCCGTCACACCGTCTGTGCATGGGTGCACTCACGCACGCCAAAGTGCGACAGCTCGCGCCTGAAGTCGCGCTTCTTTACGCTACTGCGGGCGAGTGCCATTTCGTTGTTGCAGGCCTGCTTTGCACGGGAGCTTCGAGAAACATCTCATGTGGAGTTTAAGCTACGAGTATTGCATATATATGAAACCCACCTATTCCGCACGTGAAGTGAGTGATTGGATTGCTGTCAGTTGCATAGAAAGTGAATTTGTGGAGTGTGGTCACAATACGCCCAAGTACTTGTGTGTCGCTGTAGAATGTAAGTTCAGTGCCGCTGGCGTAATGGTGGCCGCAAAAAAGACCGTCTAACAATTCAACGGCGCGGGCCGGCTTGTTTGGGCGGCAGGTAAATGTGGTGACGCTGGAGTTGTTATGTATACATTTATGGTTGGGAATAGTATGCCCGCAAAATATTGCGCCTGAGTCTACCGTTATGGACATGTGCTCAAAGTTGATAGTTTGTCCGCTGTCCCAACGACCACCGTGCGGAAGCGAGTTGAACTCCTCCAGCACTGGTATCTGACCGCTCGCCATGATCGACACAATGCGAGGGGGCAGGTTTGTCGCACCTGCAGAATTCTCAGATCCATCAAATGTTACGCTAGCCATGATTTTTACCTCGCTATTGTCCTGAAGTTTTTCAAGCTCGACTCTCGACAGCGCAGTGGTAACGCCATTTATAACGTCCGCAGCCGTAACCAATTGCCCGGTGCTGATGGGTATTTGATAAGGCGTGCCATCTGCGAGCACTGCTTGGCCGATAATCCAATAGCGCTGGCCCTCGGCAATCAGTGGCCAGGCAGCAATATGGACATGGGCATCGCCAACGAAGTTGCCCAGGTTCAATTCACCGGTCTGCTGGTCAGCCTCAGGCACGCTCGGCACGGGCAGTTGCCCCGGTAAAAAATCACCTACGGTCAGCCGGAGTGCAGGGGACAGTGCCTCTTGCCCATCACGCACGACGCCGTAGCGCACCTCGATTTGCTTGCGCAGGCTGAGGGCTATCACGTGGGGCGGTACCCTGATATCGACATGGCCGGTGCCCGGGTAAGGCTGGCCCTGACTTCGCCAGACCTCGCCCTGGCCAACGATGGACCAGGCCACCCATAGAAGGTCGCTGGCGAGCCTGTCATAGGCGATGCGCACCGTGGCGCCGTTGCGTGCGTCGTAAGGGCTCAGCGCGTTGTTAAGTGCCTCAAGTACGCCAGGCACTGGTAACGTCATTGCTGCCTTCTTGACGGTAAACCGCAACGCCTGGGAAGAAAGCGCTTTTATGGCATTGCTCATCCAGGGTACTCCGCTGAAGTGGGGGTACAGGGATGATTCGCCAGGGAGGAGAAAATGGAAACTGGTAAAACTGACAGTTGAAACTTCGATGAATCAGGGGGCTTGGCTAGGCGGGAGGAATAAACGTAACGAGGTATTGTTCTAATTGTGCGTATGTGGGGGCGATGATCGGGACGCCCAGGGAGTCCTGTGCAGAAGGCCCTCGCATGTATGCTTGGGCCTTTATACCAATATGTGCTAATCAGGGCAGGCTAATACTACAGGCCTGAGTAAGCCACTTCATATAACTGCGATCGCTGATACGAGTTATGTACGATCCAGCCACACAGTCTGGGCATTGGTGAACTCACGCACACCAAAGTGCGACAGCTCGCGGCCGAAACCACTCTTCTTCACGCCGCCGAAGGCCACACGGGGGTCGGAAGCGCAGTAGCCGTTGATGAACACGCCACCGGTGTCCAGTGCGCTGGTCATGCGCTCGGCCAGGGCGTAGTCGGCGGTGTAGATGGTCGCGGTCAGGCCAAAGTCGCTGTCATTGGCCAGTTCCACCGCATGCTCGGCGTCACGGGCAGTGATGATTGCCGCTACCGGGCCGAACAGCTCCTGCTTGAACGCGGTCATGTCCGGGGTGACGTTGGCGAACACGGTCGGGGCGTAGAAGTTGGCCGCGCCTTCGACCTTGTGGCCGCCCAGCAGCAGGGTGGCGCCTTCGGCCAGCGTGGCCTGCACTTGGCCGTCGAGCTCGTCGCGCAGGTCATAGCGGGCCATTGGGCCGATATAGGTGTCGTCCTGGAGCGGGTTGCCTACCTTGAGCGCACGGGTGGCCTCGACGAACTTGGCGGTGAATGCCTCGACGATGCTTTCTTCGACGATCAGGCGCTTGGCCGCGGCGCAGACCTGGCCGGTGTTCTGGTAGCGACCGATCACGGCAGCCTTCACGGCGGCGTCCAGGTCGGCGTCGGCCAGCACGATGAACGGGTCCGAGCCGCCCAGCTCCAGCACGCACTTCTTCAGCGCGGCACCGGCCTGTGCACCGATGGCCATGCCGGCGCGCACGCTGCCGGTGAGGGTGATGGCGGCGATGCGCGGGTCGTTGATGGCGCGGGTCACGCCCTCAGGGGTGACGTTGAGCACTTCGAACACGCCTTCAGGCAGGGCGGCACGCTTGAACAGGTCGGCCAGCAGGTAGGCGCTGCCCATCACGTTGGGGGCGTGCTTGAGCACGTAGGTGTTGCCGGCCAGCAGGGCGGGCACGGCGCCACGCAGCACCTGCCAGATCGGGAAGTTCCACGGCATCACGGCGAGGATCGGGCCCAGCGGGCGGTATTCGATACGGGCTTTCTCGATCTGCGTAGGCTCGGCGGCGAGCATGGCCGGGCCGTGTTCGGCGTACCACTGGCACAGGCCGACGCACTTGGCGACTTCGCCACGGGCCTGGCTAATCGGCTTGCCGATCTCGCGGGCGATCATCTGGGCGAAGGCTTCGGCGTTGGCCTGCAGGGCGTTGGCCAGGGCGATCAGGTATTCGCTGCGCTGACCCAGCGACACCTTGCGCCACTGGTTGTAGCCAACCTTGGCGCGTTGCAGCGCCGCTTCCAGTGCGGCGTCGGTGTCGAAGGCATAGTGGCCGATCTGCTCGCCGGTGTAGGGGTCGACGGAGATGGCGTGGGTCAGGCTGCTGATCTCGCTCATGGCAGGACTCTCATTGTTTTGAAGGGGTGAGCCCAGACTAGTGGTGGCGCGCTTTAATGAAAACTGAATAATAATGAGCGAAACATTCACGTTTGGAGAATGACCTGTGGACCTGGTGCAACTGGAGATCTTCAAGGCGGTGGCCGAGCACGGCAGCATCAGCGCTGCCGCCCAGCACATCCACCGGGTGCCGTCGAACCTGACCACCCGTATCAAGCAGCTCGAAGAAGACCTCGGCGTCGAACTGTTCATCCGCGAGAAGAGCCGTCTGCGCCTGTCGCCGGCCGGCTGGAATTTCCTCGAATACACCCGGCGCATCCTCGACCTGGTACACGAAGCGCGGCTGACCGTGGCGGGGGAGGACCCGCAAGGCACCTTCGCCCTGGGCTCGCTGGAGAGTACCGCGGCGGTGCGCATCCCGGCGTTGCTGGCGGCCTACAACCAGCGCTATCCCAAGGTGGACCTCGACCTGTCCACCGGCCCGTCGGGGACCATGCTCGAAGGCGTGCTGTCCGGGCGCCTGGTGGCCGCCTTCGTCGATGGCCCGGTGCTGCACCCCACGCTGGAAGGCATGCCGGTGTTCGAGGAGGAGATGATGGTCATCGCACCGCTGCACCATGCGCCGGTCACCCGCGCTCGCGATGTCAACGGTGCCAGCATCTACGCGTTCCGCGCCAACTGCTCGTACCGCCACCATTTCGAGAGCTGGTTCGTTCACGACCAGGCCGTGCCGGGCAAAATCCACGAAATGGAGTCCTACCACGGCATGCTCGCCTGCGTCAGCGCAGGCGCGGGCCTGGCGATGATGCCGCGCAGCATGCTCGACAACATGCCCGGTTGCAGCACGGTCAGCGCCTGGCCGATGGCCGAGGACTTCCGTTACCTCAAGACCTGGCTGGTGTGGCGCCGGGGCACGGTGTCGCGCAGCCTGAGCATGTTCATCAAATTGCTCGAGGAGCGTCGGGCCGAGTCGCTGGCGGGTTGAGTGCATGCCGCGCGCGATGCCTGTGCTGGCCTCATCGCCGCGGTTCGTCGCCACGACAAGCCGGCTCCCACATGTACTGCACGATACCTGTAGGAGCGGCCTTGTGTCGCGAACGGGCTGCGCAGCAGCCCCAACAATCTTGAGGTGAATCTACGATCCTGGGGGCGCTTCGCACCCCTTTCGCGACACAAGGCCGCTCCTACAGTAAGACGGCGTTATGCCTGTGGGAGCGGGCGCAGCCCATGCCCAGACTAACGGTCTGAAACCTCGCGAACGCGCGCTGCAGCCAGGCATCAAAACTGTGTAGACCATCCCTCCAAGGGAGGAATGCACCATGCGTACCCATCACTACGGGCTTTGCGCGGCATTGCTGGTAACCCTGGCCATGCCCTGGACCTTGGTCGCCGCCGCCGACCTCAACGCCCCCATCGACCCACAAGCCGTGCACCTGCAGCCGCAGGAGCAGAACGGCATCCGCTACCTGCAGGGCGGCATTGGCCAGGATGAGGCCAACGCCTTGCGCCGTACTCCCGGCTACGACCTGCACATCACCCTGTCGACCGGTGCCGAAGGCAAGTTCCAGAGCGGCGCGGCGCTGGACATCCAGTCTGCCCAAGGCAAGTCGGTGCTGGCCTTGCAAGACGTCGGGCCACTGATCTTCGTGCAGCTGCCACCTGGGCACTACCGTGTGACGGGCAATGCCGAAGGCCAGAGCGTGCAGCAGCAGGTCAATGTCGACGGCAAGTCGCCGGCACGGGTGGACCTGAACTGGCGCTGAGCAAACAAGAGTACAAATGTGCTCATGGCCCGTGGAGGGACACTGATGAACCCGCTTGAGTCCCTCCACGAGCAGGGCTTCGCCCTGATACCCGGCGTGCTCGACCCCGCGCGCATCGCTTTGCTGCGCGGTGCCATCGACGCCCTGCAACCGCTGCATTGGGACTATCAGGGCCTGCTCGAACACTACAAGTGTGTGTTCAACCGCGACCCGCTGTGGTTGCCGTTTCTCGACCTGCCACCTTTGATCGAACTGGCCGAAGCGGTGCTGGGCAGCGACTGCCACGTCATCGGCCAGACCGCCTGGCGCAGCCACCCAGGCTACCCGGGCATGGGCCTGCACCTGGACCATCTGCCCATGGCATTGCCGGCCGAGCTGCGCGGTCGCTTGCGCCTGCCCGCGCAGATTCTCACCGCGCAGCTGTATCTGTGCGATATCGACCTGCAAGTGGGGCCGACCCTGATCATCCCCGGTAGCCACAGCGCAGGTCGCGCCCCCCAGCCGGGCGAGGACAACTGGCAAGGGCAGGGCCTGCGCCCGGTGCTGTGCCAGGCGGGGGACGCGCTGGTGATGCGCAGTGATGTCTGGCACAGCGGCGGCGCCAATCGCAGTGCCGAGCGGGTGCGCGACATGCTGCAGGTGCATTACGGCCGACGCATGGTGGCGCAGAAGTTCTCGCCCTATCTCACCTGGCGTTTCAACCCCGAGGTGCTCGCTGCGGCCACGCCGCGCCAGCGGCGGTTGCTGGGCGAGCATGAAGAATCGGTCTATGACTGAACGAGGCGTTGGCCAGTAGTGGCAAAGTACTTCCAACCTGTGGCGTGTTCAGACAATAATCGCGAAAACTATTACCACTTGTGACCTGGTTGGATGCGCCAGCTCACGGGTGCATAACGAGGGGCCCAAGCCCCCATTTGCCGCAGGCCTGCGCACGTCAGGCCGGGCCTGTTCGTGAAGACCTTCAGGAGTAGTCATTGATGAACACCCGTCTTGCCAGTTCCCTGGCCGCTTTCGTGCTGGCGTTCGCCGGCGCCAACCTGGCTCAGGCCGCACAGCTGTCCGGCGCAGTCGGTGCCACTAGCCAGGGCGACATGACCTACCGTCTCGGTGCGTCGTTCGACTGGGACAAGCGTTGGCTGGAAAGCAGTGCAGGCCACCTGACGGGTTATTGGGATGCGGCCTACACCTACTGGGAAGGTGGCGACTACAGCGGCGCCCATTCGCTGTCATTCAGCCCGGTGTTCGTTTATGAGTTCAGCGGCTTCACCTATACCCCGTTCATCGAGGCCGGCATCGGCCTGGCGGCGTTCTCCAAGACCGAGGTCGGCGACCAGCGCCTGGGCTCTGCGGTCAACTTTGAAGACCGCATCGGCTTTGGTCTGAAACTGCCGGCTGATCAGAAGATCGGCATCCGCGCCATGCATTACTCCAACGCCGGCATCAAGCAGCCCAACGACGGCATCGAGTCGTATTCGCTGTTCTACAGCAAGGGCTTCTGAGCCACTGCGGGGCAAACCAATTTGTCCCCGCTCAACGCACTGCCTTGATCGCCAGCACGTTGCACAGCGGGTGCTCCAGCACGTGCGACGTCGTCCCGCCGAGGAAGGTGTGCAGCGCATCATGCCGGTGAGTGCCCATGACGATCACGTCGATGCGGCTGTGGCTGACGTACTGGGCGATCGCCTTGATCGCCGGCCCCTCGAGGAAATGCCTGCGCTCCAGGGCGATCTCATAGTGATCGCCCAGGCGGTTGAAGGCCGCGCGCTGGGCGGCGCGCACGCTGCCTTCGAAGCCGGGCATGGTCACGGTGCCGGCGCCGAAGTCGGCGATATGGGTTTTTGCCGCGTCGCACACGTGTAGCAGGTGCAGTTCGGCGTTGCACTGCAGGGCCAGGGCATGGGCGCTGCGGAACACCTGGTCGTCCAGGTGCTCGCCGGCGCCGTGCAGGTTGAGGTCGACCGCTGCGGCGATCTGGCGGGGCAAGGGCAGGCGGACATCGCTGACCAGGTGCACGGCCACCGGGCTGTCCTTGAGCAGTTGCCAGTCCAGTGGCGTGACCAGCAGGCGCTTGAGCACCGGTTCGTGCTGCACGTCCTTGATCAACAGGTCGCAGCCCAGGCGTTCGATCTGTTCGACTGCGCTGCCTAGCGGGTCGCGGGTCAGCAGCAGCTCGGTCGACACATCCAGCCCGTTGTCGGCCAGTTGCTCCTTCGCATCCGCCAGCCATTGCCGGTTATCGGCGAGCAGCCGTTCGCGCTCGCGGCCATCGCTCATCAGCCCGAAGGTATCGACGTCGTCGACGAATACATTGATGTCCAGCAGGGCCCCGCTGGACTCGGCCAGTGCCGCGGCCCGTTGCAGGGCAGGGCTGTAGCGCATCTGCGGGCCGAGCATGACGAACAAACGCTTGAACTGGCTCATCGCACACCTCCACGTGTGGCAGCCCCCCGTTCATGCCTGATCTGTATGGCCCTTGCCGTGCGTTGCGGTGCGGGCGTTGCCCATTGAGTCTAGCTGTTGGAAGACTTTGCGCGCCCCTGTAGGAGCGGCCTTGTGCCGCGAAAGGGCCGCTCCTACAGGGGGCGCGCGGCGCATTCAAAGGGCGTAGTGCTTCAACTCCCGCGCAATCAGCATGCGCTGGATCTCGCTCGACCCTTCGTAGATCTGGGTAATCCGCGCATCGCGGTAGTACTTCTCTACCGGGTAGTCCTCCAGGTAGCCGTACCCACCGTGCACCTGGATCGCCATCGAGCACACCCGCTCAGCCATTTCCGAGGCGAACAACTTGGCCTGGGAGGCCTCCGACAAACACGGCTTGCCGGCCGTGCGCAGCCGCGCGGCATGCAGGATCAGCAAGCGCGCAGCGTTGATCTGCACCTGCATGTCGGCCAGCAGGTTAGCGATGCTCTGGTGCTCGTTGATCGGCTTGCCGAACTGGATGCGGTCACGGGAATACAGCAGCGCCGCCTCGAACGCCGCGCGGGCGATGCCCAGGGCCTGGGCGGCGATGCCGATGCGCCCACCTTCGAGGTTGGACAAGGCGATTGCCAACCCCTTGCCACGCTCACCCAGCAGGTTGGCGGCAGGGATACGGCAGTTGTCCAGGGTGACCGCGCAAGTGTCGGAAGCGCGGATCCCCATCTTGTGTTCGCTGCGGTCGACCTTGAACCCCGGGTTGTCGGTGGGTACCAGGAACGCCGACAGGCCTTTCTTGCCCAGCTCCGGGTCGGTCACCGCGAACACGATGGCCAGCTTGGCGCGGCGGGCGTTGCTGACGAACTGCTTGGCACCGTTGATCACCCACTGGCCATCGACCAGCTCGGCGCGGGTGCGCAGGTTGTGGGCTTCGGAACCCGCCTGGGGTTCGGTCAGGCAGAAGCAGCCGATCACTTCACCGCTGGCCAGTTTCGGCAGCCAGGCCTGTTGTTGCTCAGGGTTGCCGTAGGCCAGCAGCGGGCCGCAGCCCACCGAGTTGTGAATGCTCATCAGCGCCCCTATGGCGCCGTCACCGGCCGAGATTTCCTCCACCGCCAGGGCATAGGCGACGTAGTCGGTGTAGCTGCCGCCGAACTGTTCCGGGGCGACCATGCCGAGCAGGCCCAGCTCGCCCATCTTGCGTACCACCTCGTCATCGATCCAGCCGGCCTTTTCCCAGGCCTGGGCGTGGGGCGCGATCTCGCCACGGGCGAAATCCCGCGCCATGTCGCGGATCATGATCTGTTCTTCGCTCAGTTCCAGGTCTTGCATCTGCGTACTCCCGGCCTTACAGGCCTTCGAAGAATTGGTCGACCCGCTGGGCATTGAGCGCCGCCAGGGTCGGCGGGTTCCAGCGTGGTTGCTTGTCCTTGTCGATGATCAGGGCGCGCACGCCCTCGATGATGTCGCCGTGGTCGAACCACTGGCGGTCGATGTGCAGCTCCATGGCGAAGCAGTCTTCCAGCGCCAGGTGGCGGCCACGACGCAACAGCTCCAGGGTCACGGCCATGGCCAGCGGCGAGCGGGTCTGTAGCAGCTCGGCGGTGTCCAGCGCCCATTGGTGGCTGTCACCGATGCTCACCGCGCGCAGCTGCTCGATGATGCTGGGCAGGTCGGGCAGGGCGAAGAAGTGGTCGATCACCGGGCGCAGCCTGGCCAGCGGCGCATCGCCCAGGGTCTGGGTGCCAAGCCGTGCGAGCAGGCCTTGCAGGTCCTTGAGCGGGTGGTCGCCGAATGCCAGGCGGTCGAGCCCCTCATCCAGGGCGGCCAGTTTGTCGCTGTCCAGGTACCAGTTGGCGAGGCCGCAGTACAAGGCGTCGGCGGCCTTTATCTGGATGCCGCTGACGCCCAGGTAGATACCCAGCTCGCCGGGCACGCGTGGCAGGAAGTAGCTGCCGCCGACATCGGGGAAGTAGCCGATGCCCACCTCGGGCATCCCCAGGCGGCTGCGCTCGGTGACGATACGCAGGTCGCAGCCCTGGGCCAGGCCCATGCCACCGCCCAGGGTGAAGCCGTCCATCAGCACCATGACCGGCTTGCGGTAACGGTGGATGCACAGGTCGAGGGCGTATTCCTCTTCGAAGAAGTCCAGGTGCAGGCGCTGGCCGGCCTTGTAGCTGTCATGCAGTGAGCGGATATCGCCACCGGCGCAGAAGCCCTTCGGCCCTTCGCCGCGCAGCACCACGGCCTGCACGTCGGCGTCCTGGGCCCAGCGATGCAGGTGTTTTTGCAGGCTGCGAACCATGTCGAGAGTGAGGGCATTGAGGCCGGCGGGGCGGTTGAGTGTGAGGTGGCCGATATGGTTACGGACCTCGGCCAGTACATGATCCGTTGCCGAGGTGTGAGCGTGCGCGGTCATCGCGTTCTCCCTGCTTTGTTATTGATTTTCCAAGTGAAGCCTGGAATGCGCGGGCGGGTCGCAGGATCCTGTCATGCGAATTTACCTTGCACAATTGGCAAATCTGCAGGGTGGGGCTGCATTTTTACCTTGGGTGCGCGCCTTCTGGCCGAGGTGGTTTCACTTTAACCCTTTGGCCCTCACGGATCCTGCGGATCGTGCCCCAGCGACTGCAGGAACAACGAAAACAACTCCGACTGTGACGAAATATCCAGCTTGGCGTAAAGGTGCCGCCGATGCACCTTGACCGTCTCCGGCGAGATCGCCAGCCGTTCGGCCATGGCCTTTGACGAATACCCCCGCAACACCAGCCGGGCGATCTCCAGCTCGCGCTCCGACAGCACCTTGGCGCCGAACAGGCTCATGGCATCGCGTACCTGGCTGGCCATCGCCGGGGCCGGGCGCTGGCTTTGCTGTTGCCAGTGCTGGCCGAGCAGCGCCAACACCCACGGGCAGACCATTACCAGCACGCCATGCTGCGCCGCCGCGAAGCGCTGGCGGCTGCCCAGCGACAGCGACAGGGCGCCGCTGTCGCCCAGTTGCACGATGAACTGCATTTCGTCTTCCAGCACATGGTCGTGGAAGTAGGTGAGGTAGTACTCGCTCTGGCGGAACTGGTCCGGCGCCACTTCTTCCAGGCGGTGCAGGCCAGCGCCGATGCCTTCCTGGCAGGCCTGGTAGAAGGGGTCGAGCTGGTACAGCCCGCTCAGGTACAGGGCCATGGCCTCGGGGTTGCCCTCGCCGCGGGCATCGAAGATCTCCAGCGCCCGCGGCAGGCCGGCGCGCGGGTAGAACATCGCCAGGGCATTGTCGAACGGCACCCAGTGCTGCAACAGCAGCATCAACTGGCGCCAGAAGCGCGGCTGGCCGAGCTGCTCGACGGTGCGGGCCAGGCCCGCGTGGGCGCTGGCTTCGGTGAACAGGTTGTGCATGGGCGGGCTCGATAGGTGTAGGAGCGGCCTTGTGCCGCGACAGGACCGCAAAGCGGTCCCCGGATATCAGCGTTGCCACATCAATCGTCGGGGCCGCTTCGCGGCCCTTTCGCGGCACAAGGC